>CAIXOY010000212.1 GCA_903921135.1 uncultured Gammaproteobacteria bacterium | reverse complement strand
GGGGAGGGCTTGTGTGGGAGGGGGCCATGCCCCCGACCGCAAGGCCTGTCGCGGGCATGGCCCGCTCCCACGGGGGACGGGTTATGTGGGAGGGGGCCATGCCCCCGACTGAACCGTCTGTCGCGGGCATGGCCCGCTCCCACGGGGTAAGAATCAGCGCTCGAGCGTCTCGGTGATGCGCTGAACCCGCACGAAGCTGTGACCTGACGTTGGCCTGCCCCCGGCCGTCATGCCTGCAGCGGTAGCTTCGAAATCCGCACTGGGGTCCTTGCATCTCGCACCTGATGCACAGGCGATGTCGCCCGTGCTCGCGGGGCCACCGGTGGCATCGCCCGCGGGCTCCCCTGCCAACACCTGCGCGGATTGGTCGACCACGCACATTTTCATGAAGCGATCCGTCGCATCCGGCGCGAGCCCGAGATCCTGCGCCTCCTCCCTGCATGCGATCACCAGACACTCCCTGGCGAGGTCTCGCCTCTGGGAAAGGGGCCGGGCAGTGTCTGTCAGCACACTCCCGCACTCGGGCGCGGCTGCTGCGGGGGGAACTGTCGTGAATAGCGCGACAGCCACGATCCAGTACCTGCTCAATCGCATCCCCTTGTAAGGACATCACTGACGCAACTCTACCCGAGATGACAGTGACAGGGAGACCCCCGCCAGCGAATCTGCAAAGTCCCGCGCGCAGCAACATCCTTCGCCGGCGATCTGCACGCACCACCGGCCACGTACACGGCACGAACACCTCCGGAACCGGCTGCACATGCCCGACAACGAACGCACTCCCGTCCCTGCCCTGCTGCTCGGATATGGCGGCCTGATCCCCTTCGCAGGCGGAGCAACGCTGCAGGTCCTGGGCCCGGATCCGCGGTGGCTCGCGATGCTGTCTGCCTATGGCGCGGTGATCCTCTCGTTCGTGGGAGCCCTGCACTGGGGCTACGCCGTGCGGGATGCCCCCCGGGGAGCGAGCGCATGGTGGGGCTACGGCTGGAGCGTGCTGCCCGCGCTGGTGGCGTGGGTGTGCCTCCTGCTGCCCGACACAACCGCTGTTCTGCTGCTGGCAGCGGGCCTTGTGGGCTGCCTCGTGGTCGATGAGATCCTGGCGCCCCGCATGGCGCTGCCTTCGTGGCTTCTGCCGCTGCGACGGGCGCTGACGGCAGGAGGCGCTGCAAGCCTGCTCGTGGCGGGCTGGGCATGAACCGGGAAGCGTCCGCGGACCCCTGCTCCGCCGCAGGGCTGATGGTGCGCCACGAGGAAGGCATCATCACGCTCTGCGATGCCAACACCACGCTCGGGTATTGCCGTTACGCAGACGACGGTGAGGTCGAATATCTCTTCGTGCAGTCCGCCCGGCGCCGACAGGGCATCGCGATGCATCTGCTTGGGCTGGTGGAGCAACGCGTGAACGCGCCACTTCGATTCCGTGAGCCTTTGAGCCCCATGGGGCACAGCCTGGTTTTGTCCTACTACTCGACTCGGAAAAAAATCCGGGCGGTGTCTTGAAAACGTAAGACATCGACGTCTAGGATCTCGATCAATCGGACACGTTTGGCGATAAAGCCAAGCGATCACACTCGAAGAATAAGGATGCTGACGCGTGAATATCCTCGGATGCCTTACTGAAGTCATTGACCTCTATGAGAACGGTCGCCTTATGGCAGCCGAGTCACTGGAGCGTAGCGTGCTCACATCACTCGAGCGCTCACGCAAGCCAGAGAACAGGGTGGCGTTGGGGCATCTCTCGGAGCCCTGCTCAGAACTGAGCGAAAAGCTCCTGTCACTGCGCGCCGTGAACTCCTATCTCGCCTCGGTATACATGCCGCGCAGTCGCTGAGCCGGGAACGGCCCTCGGGTCACTGGCGCGCAGCATCGCTGGCTTTACGCCAACGAGCGGGCTGACTCATGATGCGGCGACACGCATCCTGAAGAAACGCCGCGCATGAGCAGCCCGCACGATCACTCCGAAGACACCCGCATCCTGCACGGCATGGGCTACGCCCAGGAACTGCACCGGCGCATGGGGCTGTTCCAGAACTTTGCCATCTCCTTCAGCATCATCTGCATACTCGCCGGCGGCATCACCGCCTTCCCGCTCTCGCTCTCCGGTGCTGGCGGCGCATCGCTCGGCATCGGCTGGCCCGTGGCCTGCGTGTTCGCGCTGATGGTGGCGATGGCGCTCGGGCAAATCGCATCGGCTTATCCCACGGCAGGCGGCATCTACCACTGGGCCTCGATGCTCGGCAATCGCGGCTTTGGCTGGACGGCAGCGTGGCTCAACCTGCTGGGGCTGCTGTTCGTTGTGTCCTCGGTGAACTTCGGGATGTTCCTGCTGTTCCGCGACCTGCTGCTCGAGTTCGCGCTCGGCGTGGACGTCTCGGGCTGGAAGTCGGCCGCCATGTTCGACCAGGGCTGGTGGGTGCAGACGGCCCTCCTCACGGTGGTCACGCTCTCGCAGGCAGCGATCAACCACTACGGCATCGGGCTCACCTCGAAGCTCACCGATTTTTCCGGCTACATGATTTTTTTCGGGGCCATCGTGCTCACGCTGGTGCTGCTGTGGAATGCGCCTGTGCTCGAGTTCAGCCGCCTCTGGACCTTCACCGATTTCACCGGTGCGGCAGGCGGCGATGTGTGGGCGCCGGCCAGCGAGCGCTGGCTGGCGGCGCTGATGCCACCGGTGGTGGTGGCGCTGTACCTCGGACTTCTGCAGGGGGTCTACACCGTTACCGGATTCGATGCCTCGGGCCACACCGCGGAAGAAACGCGCAATGCCGCACAAGAAGTGCCCAAGGGGATGATCCACGCGGTGGTCTGGTCGGGCGTGTTCGGCTGGGTGATGGTCTGCGCGTTCGTGCTTGCACTTCCGTCTGTCGAGGAAGGAGCGGCAATGGGCTGGACCTCCTTCAACCTCGTCATGGCACAAGTGAAACCGGAAATGCTCCGTGTGTTCCTGATCAGCGTGATCGTGCTCGTGAACTACCTCTGCGCGCTCTCGGCGATGACCTCCACCTCGCGCATGCTCTACGCCTTCGCGCGGGACGACGGCGTCCCGGGCTTCTCGGGCTACCTGCGCAAGGTGAGCCCCTCGCACCGCTCGCCCGCACACGCGATCTGGGCCAGCGCGGTGCTCGCGATCGTGGCAACGCTCTACGGTAACGTCTTCGTGGTGCTGTCCACGGCATCAGCCGTGTTCATCTACGCGAGCTACGCCATGCCGATCGCGGCGGGGCTGTTCTCTGAAGGGCGCGGCTGGACGCGCAAAGGTCCCTTCAACCTGGGCGCATGGTCACGGCCCGTGTCGGCGCTGGCCTTGCTCGGCTCAGTCGCGCTGGTGGTGGTGGGCGTGCAGCCGCCGAACGAGAAAGTGGGCTATCTGATGGCTGCCGGGCTCGCGGTGATGGCGGTGTTCTGGTGGACGCTGGAGCGCAAGCGCTTCATGGGACCACCCTCCTCCGCCGAGTCCATCCGGGCACGCCAGACAGCCATCGCCGCGGCAGAAAAAGCAGTCGGCGAGAGCGGCTGAGACAGGAGCGCCATCATGAGCATCAGCACCTTCGGTTTTCCCACGCCCATCGTCTTCGGCGCAGGGGCGCGTCATCAGGTGAGCGCGCACCTGCGCGAGCGCGGCATCCGCCGTCCGCTGGTGGTGACGGACCGTGGCATCGCGCCGCTGCCGATACTCGGTGATTTCGTGGCGGGACTCACCGGGCTGGAACCCGCGGTCTTCAGCGGCGTCTTCGGCAATCCGACGGGCGCGCAGGTGATGGCCGGGGCCGAGGCCTACCACGCGCACGGCGCGGATGCGGTGATCGGATTCGGTGGCGGTGCGGCGCTGGACGTGGCCAAGGTGGTGGCCATGATGGCCGTACACCCGGGCAGCATCCTCGACTACGCCTGGGGCCCCGGCATGCGCCCCATCGACAAGGAACTTCCCTACCTGATCACCCTGCCCACCACCTCGGGCACGGGCAGCGAGGTGGGCCGTTCCAGCGTGATCTCCGACGACACAACGCACATCAAGAAATCGGTGTTCTCGCCCAAGCTGCTGGCCAAAACCGTGTTCGCCGACCCGGAGCTCACACTGGATCTCCCGGCGGGCGTCACGGCGGCCACCGGCATGGATGCGCTCACCCACAACGTGGAGTCGCTGCTCTCACCCGCCTACCACCCGATCTGCGACGGCATTGCTGTGGAGGGCACGCGCATCGCCGCTCGCGCATTGCTCACGGCGGTACGCGAGCCGCGGAACCTGCAGGCACGGGCGGACATGATGATGGCCTCGATGATGGGCGCCATCGCCTTCCAGAAAGACCTGGGCGCCACGCACAGCTGCGCGCATGCGCTGGGCACGGTGGCAGACATGCACCACG
>CAIXOY010000211.1 GCA_903921135.1 uncultured Gammaproteobacteria bacterium | reverse complement strand
CGGCATCGGACTTGTTGCGCATGACGATCATCAGGTCGCGCGTGACGACGCAGCCTACGGCGGAAAGCATGGACCCGCTCATTGGCCCAGGTCCAGGGTCTGCGCCGACGGGGCCGCCACGGGGACCGCCTGGTGCGTGGTCAGCAGGGCGAGGCCGCCGCGCGCGAGGTGATCCTCGAGCACGGCGCGCATGACGGCGATGCCCGCCGCATCGAGTGCCGCGAAAGGCTCGTCCAGCACCCACAACGCCTTCGAGGCGCTGAGTTTGAGGCGGGCAAGGGCCAGGCGGCGTTTCTGGCCCTGCGACAGGACCTTGCAGGGCAGGCGGTCGTGGCGCGCCAGGCCGAAGGCCGCGAGGGCGTCTGCAACCGTGCCGGGATCGGCCGTCAGGCCCGCCAGCCGTGCGGCCAGTCCCAGCGTTTCCCGCGCGTTCAGCTCTTCCTTGGCGGCATTCAGGTGCCCGACATACACCAGCCCTGCGTTGTACTCCTCGCCGAGCGTCCGGATGGAGGTGCCGTTCCAGGCGAGGGATCCGGCCGCAGGCGGGAGCAGGCCGCAGACCATCCTCAGCAGGCTGGTCTTGCCGCTGCCGTTGGGCCCGCTCACCTGGAGCAGGCCGCCGTTGGAGAGTTCGAAGGCGAGCCCGGCGAACAGCCGCCGCTCGCCCCGCACGCAGTCGAGCCCGGTCGCCCGCAACGTGGCGGTTGGGTGGGATTTCATGCGGCTCTCATTGCGTTTTTGATCCATGCGGGGTGCAGACCGACGCGCACTCTACAGGAAACGGCTTTCCATTCAGCCGGGAGCCGCAGGTGCAGGCGGAAACGGCCCCGGCCATTCGTCTGGATCTCTGTGGGTCCTTTGCGGCTACCCGACAGGTGCTTGTGGTGGCAGGCTATGTGGGATACTCTCAGCGATATAAGCTAGTACTGCGGGTGCAATCTAAAGAGAAATACGCAACCTACAGATAGTTCAGGAAAAAATTGGATCCAGACACTTCGGCCAGGGCGTCGGAGTGGTATTGAAGTTTGTTTTGAGTGTATCCCCGGGGGGGGGGCAAAAATGAAGTGCGATACAGAGACAACGCAATCGGCGATGCTGGCTGCGGTCGTGGCCTTGGCATTCGTTCCGTTGGGCGCGCATGCGCAGCTTGCGCAACTGCGCCCCGACGCCGGGCAGATCCTAGAGCAGCAGCGCAACACCGTTCCTACGCCGGCGCGCCCGGGCAGCGAGGTCATGCCTCGCGAGGAGTCCCCGCGCCCGGCCATGCGTGGCTCCGCGTCGCTCAAGGTCACCGTCAAGCAGTTCCGCATCAGCGGCAACCGGATCTATTCTGAAGAGCAGCTGCTCCCGCTGCTGAAGGACACCTACGGCAAGGAACTCGACTTCGAAGGCCTTTCCGACGCGGCCAACGCCGTGCGTGCGTACTACCGTGCAAACGGGTACTTCCTCGCCCAGGCTTACCTGCCCGCGCAGCAGATCCGCGATGGCGTGGTCGAAATCGCGATCCTCGAGGGCCGCATCGGCAACGTCGAGCTGAAGCCCGATGCAAGCTCGCGCCTGCGTCCTGAGTTTGCGCGCGGCGTTCTCGACAGCCACCTCAAGGAAGGCGACACCATCACCGAGACCGGCCTCGAGCGGCCGCTGCTCCTGCTGAGCGACCTGCCCAACGTGGT
>CAIXOY010000210.1 GCA_903921135.1 uncultured Gammaproteobacteria bacterium | reverse complement strand
GGCGTGATCGACTCCCTTCCCAAGGAACTGAAACTCCTCGGCATCAGCCGCCCGCTGCTGGTGACGGATCCGGGTCTGGTCGCCGCAGGCCTCGCCGCGCGCGTGCAGGCGCTGCTGCCGGAAGGCTCTCCCGTATTCAGCGATCTGCCCGCAAACCCCGCCACGGCGCACGTCGAGGCCGCGGTGGTCTGTTACCGCGAGGCGGGCTGCGATGGCATCGTGGCGCTCGGCGGCGGCTCGGCCATCGATCTGGCAAAGGGCGTCGCGCTGATGGCTACCCACCCGGGTGAACTGCGCGATTACGACACCATGAAAGTGATCCGCAAGCAGGGCCGCCCCATCGGAGCGAACGCCGCGCCGCTGGTGGCCATTCCCACCACCGCGGGCACCGGCTCCGAGGTCGCGAATTCCGCGCTCGTGATCGTCGGGCCCGGCGAGAAGATCCTGCTGAGCAACAACCATCTGCTGCCCAAACTCGCCATCGCCGATCCCGAGCTAACTCTCAGCCTGCCGCGCGCGCTCACCGCCGGCACCGGCATGGACGCGCTCTCGCACTGCATCGAGAGCCTGTGCTGCGTGAACGAGAACCCGCCGGTCAAAGCCGTATCGGTGGATGGCGCGGCGCGTGTCTGGGCCAACATCCGCACGGCCGTGCGCGAGCCCGGCAACCTCGAGGCGCGCAGCGAACTCCTGATGGGCGCGATCGAGGCGGGCATGACCATGGCGAACGGGCTGGGCGCGGTGCACGCGCTCTCGCACGCCCTGGGTGGGCTGCCCTCGCCGCAACTGCACCACGGCACCGTGAATGCAGTGCTGCTGCCGGCGGTGATGGAGTTCAACCGCCCGCACTGCGGCGCGCATTTCGCCCGCTTGCACGCAGCCTTCGGGCTGCCGGCCGGAGAGGACGTGGTGCAGGCGATCCGCGATCTGAACCGCGAACTCGGCATGCCCGCAGGGCTGGCGGCAATGGGTTTTGGCGAGCCGCTGATCCCCGCGGTGGCCGAGGCGGCACTGCGCGATATCAACGCCCTCACCAATCCCGTGCGCCCCAGCGCAGACGAGTTCGCGGCGATGCTGCAGGCTTCACTCTGACCCACTCGAACCGGCCGCCCGTGCGGCCCCGCAACACGAGGCCGCCGCCATGAGCATGCACCCCTCGGCCGCGGCCGCGCGCGATGTGAAACAGCTGGGCACTTTCGCGGCCATCGCGAGCCTGGGCTATGTGTTCTGGGTGTGCGGCGCCATGGAGATGGTGGAGCGCCTCGCGTGGTACGGCGCGCGGCAGGTCTCCGGGCTCTATGCCACGGACGCGGTCTCCAACGGCGGACTGGGGTTGGTGGAATCCGATCTGGGCATCATCTTCGCCGTCTGGGCCGTGACGCAGACCTTCGTGCCGGTGTTCACCGGCGGCATCTCCGACCGCATCGGCTACAAGGAGACGATCGCGCTCTCCACCGTGCTGAAGATCGCCGGCTACCTGCTGATGGCAACGCTGCCGAGTTTTCACGGCTTCCTCGCCGGCGCCGTGGTGGTGGCCTGCGGTACGGGCATCTTCAAACCGGGCATTCAAGGCACCATCGCGCGCAGTTGCACGCGCGAGAACAGCTCGGTGGCATGGGGGATCTTCTACCAGACGGTGAACATCGGCGGCTTCATCGGCCCGATCCTCGCGGCGCATCTGCGGCAGCTCGCATGGGCCAACGTGTTCTATGCCTGTGCGGCGATCATCGCGCTCAATTTCCTGCTGCTGCTCTGCTACACCGAGCCGGGCAAGGCCGAGCGGCTCGCAAGGCGCAAGGCTCTGGCAGCGAGCGGCGAGCAGGAAGAGCCGCTCTGGCGCGCCAGCCTGCGCGAACTGCGCAATCCGGTGCTGCTCTGGTACATCGCGCTCTTCTGCGGCTTCTGGTTCATGCTGATGATCCTGTGGGATGTCGCGCCGCTCTACTTCCGCGACTGGGTCGATACCAGCCGCCTCGTCACCGATGTGTTCGGGTCGGAAGGCACGCGCAACAAGGCGGTGATCTTTTTCTTCGGCCTCGACAAAGGCGGCACCCACATGCTGCCCGAGGGCCTGGTGAACCTGAACGCGCTGCTGATCATGACCACGTGTTTTCTGGTGGCAGGATGGGGCGCACGCATGCGTGCGGCGAACGCCATGGCACTGGGCACGTTCCTCGCGGCGTCGGCGCTTCTGGTGTTTGGCGGCTTCAACGCGGCGTGGGTGATCGTGGCGGCTCTGGCCGTGTTCAGCGTGGGCGAGATGCTGTCCAGCCCCAAGAGCAGCGAGTACGCGGCCAACATCGCTCCGGAGGATCGCAAGGCGATGTATCTGGGTTTCTCGCAGTTGCCGATCGGCGTGGGCTGGTCGCTCGAGAGCTACCTTGGCCCCACGCTCTACGGCGAGTACGCCTCACGGGAGACCATTTCACGGGCGGCGCTGGGCGATTACGGCCTCGATGCGGCGCAGATCGCCGCCATCCCGAACGGCGAGGCCTTCATGCGGCTGGTCGCGCTGAGCGGGCAGCCGGCTCCGGCGCTGCAGGCGCAGCTTTACGCGGCGAACGAGATCGGATCGCTGTGGTACCTGATGGGGAGCGTGGGGCTGGTGACGGCCTTCGGGCTGTGGGTCTATGGGCGGTGGACATATCGCCTCGCCGCCACATGAGCCGTGGCTGCTGCGAAGCCTTGGCGCGGGTCGGGGCCATGCCACCGACTGAAGGGCCTGTCGCGGGCATGGCCCGCTTCCACGGGGTAAAAATCAGCGCTCGAGCGTCTCGGTGATGCGCTGAACCCGGACGAAGCTGTGGCCTGACGTTGGCCTGCCCCCGGCCGTCATGCCTGCAGCGGTAGCTTCAAAATCCGCACT
>CAIXOY010000209.1 GCA_903921135.1 uncultured Gammaproteobacteria bacterium | reverse complement strand
TCGCCGTTCAGCATGGGGTTCTCGATGATGTGAGTCGCCAGCAGTGCAAACTCGTGCGGGTGCCCCAGGCGCGGCGGATGCGGCACCGAGCGGCCCAGCGAGTCCAGTACCTCCTGTGGCAACCGCATCAGCAAGGGCGTATCAAAGATCCCGGGTGCGATGGTGCAGACGCGGATAGCGCGAGCGGCAAGGTCGCGCGCCGCGACCAGCGTCATGCCCACCACCCCGGCTTTCGACGAAGCGTAGGGGATCTGCCCGATCTGGCCCTCGTATGCAGCGACCGAGGCCGTCATTACCACCACACCACGATCCCCGTCCTGCGGCTCGTTTCGCGCCATTGCAGCGGCTGCCAGACGCAACACGTTGAAGCTGCCGATCAGATTGGTGCGGATCACACCCTCGTAGGCCTCGAGTGATCCCGGATTTCCCTCGCGATCAAGAATGCGCAGCGTGTGGCCACGTGCTGCACAGTGCACCACCGCGCGCAGCGGCCCCCATTCGACCGCGGCATCGATAGCTGTCTGCATCTGTTCGGGGCTGGTGACATCCGCAGGCACGAAGCGCAGCGTGCCGCCGGAGTGAGCGGCAATGGCCTCTCCCTGCGAACCAGGCAAGTCGACGATCAGCACGCGCGCGCCCTGTTTCACCAGCCGCTCGGCGGTGGCTCGCCCCAATCCCGACGCGCCACCCGTGACCAGTGCCGTGATGCCGACGGTTTCCATGTTCAGATTCTCTCGATGATGGTGGCATTGGCCATGCCGCCGCCCTCGCACATGGTCTGCAGACCGTAGCGCCCGCCAGTGTCTTCGAGTCCGCACAGGAGCGTAGTCATCAGGCGCGTGCCAGAGGCACCGAGGGGGTGGCCAAGCGCGATGGCACCGCCGCGCGGATTGAGCCGAGCGGGGTCCACGTCGAACTCCCGCGACCAGGCTAGCGGCACGCTCGCAAAGGCCTCGTTCACCTCGAACTGGTCAATGTCCTGCAGGCGCAATCCTGCCTTGCGGAGCACCCGGCGTGTCGCCGGAATGGGCGCGGCCAGCATCAGGAACAGATCGTCCCCAACCACGTCGAATCCGGCGAAACGTGCACGGGGCCGCAAGCCCAGCCGCGTTGCCATGCGCTCGCTCGCGAGCAGCATGGCCGAGGCACCATCGCCGAGCTGCGAGGAATTGCCCGCCGTGATGCCCCAGCGCAGTTCCGGAAAGCGCTCGCTCAGCTCCGGCGTGGGGAAAGAGGGCTTCAACTCCGCGAGCGCTGCGGCGGAGGTTCCCGGGCGTATGGTCTCGTCGCGTTCGACGCTATGCCCGTCCCGGACGACGGGAATGATTTCCCGCGCGAAGCGTCCGTCCGCAGCGCAGGCCGCCGCTCGCTGATGCGACCGCGCCGAATAGGCGTCCATCTCTTCGCGAGAGATGCCCCACTTCGCGGCGATGAGCTCCGCCGACACACCCTGAGAGACCAGCCCGGGCGCGTGCTGCGCCTGCAAGGTTGGGCCGTACATGTCCTTGGCCATGCGCGCCGAGCCGAGCGGTACCTGGCTCATGGATTCGATGCCACCGGCAATCACGAGATCGTAGGCACCTGCTGCGATACCCTGCGCGGCGAAGTGCACCGCCTGCTGGCTGGAGCCGCATTTGCGCTCCACGGTGCTGGCGGGCACGTGTTGCGGAAAACCCGCCGCGAGCAGAGCCATGCGTCCCGGATTGTTGGATTGCTCACCCACCTGCCCCACGCAACCGATCAGCACATCGTCGATCTCGCCAGGGTCGATGCCGTTGCGCGCAACCAGTGCTTTCAGCGTGATCGCCAGCAACTCCACAGGATGCAGGGTGGAAAAAGCCCCGCCAGCCTTGCCGCGCGCGATCGGCGTGCGAAGCGTGTCGATGATGAAAGGTGTGTGCATGGGGCTGCCTCAGAGTGCGCGGGCGATGAGCAGTTTCATGATCTCGCTGGTGCCACCGTAGATGCGGTAGGCACGCGCGTCCTTGTACAGATTGGCGATCGGATACTCGCTCATGTAACCGTAGCCTCCGTGCAACTGCAGACAGGCGTCGATGATGCGGCCCTGCGCCTCCGTGACCCAGAGCTTGGCCATCGAGGCGGTGGCGTGGTCGAGATCCTCGCGCAGGAGGCGGTCGGTGCAATGGTCAAGGAAGACCTTGGCGACGGTAGCCTGTGTCAGGCAATCGGCCAACGTGAACTGGCTGTTCTGGAAATCGGACAGCGCTTTGCCGAAGAGCTTGCGTTCGCGGACATATGTGACGGTGGTGTCCAGCGCCGACTCGATCATCGCCATCGCCTGCCAGGCGATCACCAGCCGCTCCTGCGGGAGTTTTTTCATGAGCATCGCGAAACCCTCACCCTCGCCGCCGAGGCGGTTCGCGACAGGCACACGCAGGTCGCTGAAGAAAAGCTCGACTGTGTCACGCCCCTCCTGCCCCATCTTGTCGAGCAGTCGTCCGCGGGTGAAACCCGGCCAGTCCGCCTCGACGATGAAGAGCGTGATGCCCTTCGCCCCAGCGGCAGGATCCGTCTTGGCAGCAACGATCACCACCGAAGCCAGCAAGCCGTTGGAAATGAAAATCTTCTGCCCGTTCAGCACATAGTCATCGCCGTCGCGCCGCGCGGTGGTACGCATGCCCTGAAGATCGGAGCCCGCGGCGGGCTCGGACATGGCGATGGCGAAAACAGTCTCCCCGCTGCAGCCGCCAGGAAGGTACTTTTTTTTCTGCAACTCGGTGCCGAAGTCCACGAGATAGGGCAGCACCACGGAATTGTGGAGCGGAATCGCAAAGCCCAGCGCATCACGGCGGCCCAGTTCATTGATCAGCGCCGCATCGAAGCGGAAATCGGCGCCGGCACCACCGTAGGCCTCCGGCACTGTGACCCCGAGCAGGCCCGCTCGGCCCGCCTCACGCCACAGGGATGCGGGCACCGCGCCTGCTGCACGCCAGGCGTCGGTATCGGCGCGTGTGGCGTGACGGTCGAGGAAGCGCCCCGCCACATCGGCGAAGAGGCGCACCTCCTGATCGTTCATGAACGCGGGCAGTGGAATGCGGGACATCAGCGGATTTCCGTATGGTGTGAGAGCGTGCGTTCAGAACAGCACGTCACGATTGAGAAGCCGGTCAGGGTCAAGGGCATCGCGCAGGCGCCGCATCATCTCCATCTCGCCCGTGTGCTTGTGTGCGGGCAGGAACACGCGCTTGTGCTGCCCGATGCCGTGTTCTGCGGTGATTGCACCGTCATAGCCACGCAGCACACCGAAGACCACTGCCTCGACCTCGGACTCGAGCGCGGCCGTATCGGGCCCCACGTACGCAGCGATATGGATGTTGTTGTCGCCCAGATGGCCGAAAGTCGCGGTGCGCAAGATGCCAAAGCGCTGCAGCAACGCATCCCGCACACGTGGCAGGAAGGGCTCGATGTCGGCCACGCCAAGGCTGATGTCGAAAGACACGAAGGGGCTCATGGCGCGCACGATGACCTCCGCAGCCTCTCTGACACGCCAGAGCTCCGCGACCTGCTTGCCGCTCTCTGCCAGCACCGCATCGGCGATCAGGCCGTTCTCGCCCGCGTCGAAAAGGAACTCCTCGAACTGCCGGCGATCGCTCTCCGGGTGGTAACCCATCGACTCGACCAGCACACAGGGCCCGGTGCCGGGTGGCACGGGGCGGCGCCCCGTATCACTTGCCGCGACCAGATCGTAGTAGTCGGGCCACATCACCTCGAAGGCCGAGAGCGTGGGCAAGCGCCGCGCGCGCGCCAGCAATGCCACGAGCGCCGCGTGATCGGTCACCGAGACGAAAGCGACGTCCTGACTCGAGGGCTGCGGGACCAACCGGAGCACGGCGCGCGTGATGATGCCGAGCGTACCCTCGGAACCGCAAAGGATATCCTTCAGCGCATAGCCCATGTTGTTCTTCAACAGCCGGTTCATCGACGACACCACGGTGCCATCGGCAAGGACCGCCTCCACGCCCAGCAGGTTCTGCCGCGTCATGCCCCAACGCAGCACACGGTTGCCGCCCGCATTGGTGGCAATGGTGCCGCCGATGGTGGCGCTGCCCTTGGAGCCGAGATCCACGGGATAGAAGAGCCCTTGCGCTGCCGCCGCCTGCTGCAGGGCTTCCACGCTCGCCCCCGCCTCCACAACCGCGAGCGGGCCTTCGGGGGAGATCTCAAGGACTGCGCGCATCCGCTCCAGAGATACGACGATCTCGCTCTCGCCCGCGTACGCGCCGCCGGAGACGCCGGTTCTCCCGCCATGCGCGACGACCGCCTGCCCGCGCGCCGAGCACAGGGCCATCACGGCAGAGAGTTCCGCCGTGCTGGCGGGCCGCACGATCAGCCCTCCGCGCGGCGGCACATTACGGAAAGGATCGCAGGAACGGGCACTCACGTCCTCACCCGACAACAGGCCGATCTCACCGACTATGGCGTGCAGAGCCTGAGCAATCGGCATGCTCACCCGGTTCCACTCCAACGGCGGCGCTGGTTCACGAGGCTGGCGTGGTTTGCCTGGACGTCTGGATCAGTTCGATCGAATAGCCGTCCGGGTCACGGATAAAAGCTAGCGCGGGCGCACCGGGCAGCAGGGTCTTGGGGCCCGTAACAATCGGCACGCCCCGCGCTTCCAGTTGCGCACAGAAACCGTGCAGATCGGGAATGCCGATCGCGACATGGCCATAGCCGGTGCCGTGGCTGTAGCCCTCTTGGTTGGCCGGATGATCCCAGTTCCAGGTGAGTTCGATAGCGGGCGCGCTATAGTCCCCGGCAAAGCTGATGAACACGATGCTGAAGCGGCCGGCTTCCACGTCGACGCGGCTCAGCACCTGCATGCCCAGCGTGCCGCAATAAAACGCCAGCGAGCGCTCCAGGTCCGCGACGCGAACCATGCTGTGCAGAATGCGCGGCGCCGTGGCAGCACTCCCCCAGATCCAGTATTCGTCACTCATGTCGCGGCTCCGGTGCCTGGCAATACCACCGGGAGTCTACCCGTGCGCCCCGTCCCGCGATCAGTCCGTGGATGAACCGGTTCTGCTCCGGCGCTGCACAGCCTGCGCGGCCGCCTCGCCAAGAGCTGCAGGCGAACGCGATACTCCCGAACCGCCCCACCGGGAATGCCCGCAGGACACACCAGAATGGACTTCAGCATCCACCCTGCAGATCAGGCGTTCCGCCAGGAGGTCCGGGCGTTCATCGACCGCGAATTGCCGGGCGACATCGCCCGGCGCGGCCGGCACGACTACCACAGCCCGCGCGAGGATGTCCGCCGCTGGATGCAGATTCTCGACCGGCACGGATGGAGTGCACCGCACTGGCCGGCAGCCTTCGGCGGCACGGACTGGACGCCGTTGCAGCGCCACATTTTCCAGGACGAGTTGCGCCGTGCACGCGCGCCGGTACTCGACCGCTGCGCGCTCGACCTCCTCGGGCCGGTACTCTGTACCTTCGGCTCACCCGAGCAACAGGCGCGTTTCCTGCCGCCCATCCGCGCGGGTGAGGAGTGGTGGTGCCAGGGTTTCTCGGAACCGGAGGCGGGGTCCGACCTCGCCTCGCTGCGCACCCGCGCAGAACGTGATGGCGATCACTTCGTCGTGAACGGCCACAAGATCTGGACCACCGAGGCGCACTATGCCGACTGGATCTTTGCACTTGTGCGCACCGACCCAGAGGCCAAACCCCAGCAAGGCATTTCCTTCCTGCTGATCGACATGCGCTCGCCGGGCGTCACCTGCCGCCCGATCTGGACGCTGGACGAAGGGCATACGCTGAACGAGGTGCTCTTCGAGGATGTGCGTGTACCCGCGGCGAACCTGGTCGGCGAGGCCGGCGGTGGCTGGAGCTACGCGAAATTCCTGCTGACGCACGAGCGCACCACGTCTGCTGTGGTCTCGCACACCAAGCGCGACCTATGGCAGGTGCGGCACCTTGCTGCCCGCCGGCGCTGGCGCAACGGATCATTGCTCGACGAGCCGCTGTTCGCCACCAAGCTCGCGCGACTCGAGGCGGAGGTGACGGCTCTCGAATGGGCCGTGATGCGCGTACTGCACGCAAGTGCGACCGACTCGCGTGCAAACGCCGTCGCATCCGTGCTGAAACTGCGCGGTTCGGAGCTGAGCGAGCGCGCGGCGCTACTCGCGGCGGAGGCGTTGGGCGATCACGGCCTTGCTGTCTGCCCGGATCCGGAAGCGGCGTACTGGCTGCGCGGAAGAGCACCCGCACCGCCTCTGGACGACGACGAGGCCATCGGCGTGACGGCAAAAACGATGTTCCGTCGCGCCACCACCATCTACGGCGGTGCGAGTGAGGTGCAGCGCAGCATCATCGCCAAGTCAATCCTGCGGCTCTGAGGCGGCGATGGACTTCAGACTGAACACGGAGCAACAGGCCCTCGCCGACACCGTCGCGCGCTGGTGCGCGAATGCCTACAGTGGCGCGGCGCGCAAGCAGCGCCTCGATGCCGGTCCCGAGGGCGGAACTGCGCTCTGGGCCGACATGTCCGCAATGGGCTGGCACGGTGCAGGCGTGGGGGAGTCAGACGGCGGTTTCGGTGGAGGCGTCGTCGAGAATGCGATCCTGATGGAAGCCTTCGGGCGGGCGCTCGTCGTGGAGCCTTTCCTGTCGAGTTCAGTGCTCGCGCTGCAAACGCTGGTCGCGCTGCCCGAAGGGGATTTGCGTGACGAACTGGTCGCCGGTGCCATCGCGGGGGAGCACGTGCTCGCGATCGCGCATGTGGAAGACGGGAATGGCGAAGAGATCGCTGGCATCCGCACGGCGGCAACACACACGCACGCAGGCTGGCATGTGGACGGAAGCAAGTCGTTTGCTGTTGGCGCCCCTTGCGCGCGCAAAATCCTGCTTTCGGCACGCACCACATCAGGTATCGGACTCTTCGTCGCCGATGCCGACTCCGTGGCGCCGATGTCCCGCCCCTACCGCACACTCGACAACCTGCACGCAGCCGATTACCGCCTCACGGCCGCTCCCGTCCTGGCAATGGAGCTTGACAGCCGTCGTGCGGAGGCAGCGCTGGCGCACGGCATGGCACATGCGCTCGTTGCGCAGTGCGCCGAGGCCGTGGGCGCCATGGACACTGCCATCTCCCTCACCGTGGACTATGTGCGCACGCGCCGGCAATTCGGCCAGACACTGAACGGCTTCCAATCCGTGCAGCATCGCCTTGCGGATATGCTCGTGGAAGCTGAGCTCTCACGCTCGATTCTGTACAGCGGCATGGCGGCTCTGACGCGCGACGGTGCGCAACGCGTGCGTGCTCTTTCGGCAATGAAGGCCGTGGTGGCACGCGCAGCGCTGTTCGTGGGCCGGCAGGCTATACAGCTGCATGGCGGCATGGGTATCACGGAGGACTGTTTCGTGAGTCACCTTTACCGTCGTCTCTTTGTGATCGCCGGGCAGTTCGGTAACGAGTCCTTCCACCTCTCACGCATGGCCCGCACCGCGCCGGATGATCCGGATGCACCGCAGATAGCCCCCACCCCCTGAGGGAGACACTGGAGCACACCGTGAGCGAACCACTGCTGCTGGAAATACGCGACGGTGGCGCGCACGTCACCTTCAACCGCCCGGACGTGCGCAACGCCATTACCCGCGAGATGCTGGCCGCCCTCGCGGACTTCCTGTCCGCCATCGAGGGCGACTGTCGCGTGCGATACCTGGTGTTCCGCGGCACGGGAGAACACTTCGCGGCAGGCGGCGACGTTACCGGCTTCCGCGAGACACTGGCGCAGCCGCCCGGGGAGCGACGACGCGCCTACGAGCGCAGATTGATGGCGAACGCAGATCCTTTCCTGCTTCTCAGCCGCGTGAGCGTGCCGGTCATCACCGTAACGCGCGGAGCCGTGGCAGGCGCGGGCCTGCTCTTTGCGCTGGCAGCCGATATCTGTATCGCGGCCGACGACAGTTTCTTTGTGTTTTCCCACGCGCGGCTCGGTTTGCCGCTTGATCTCGGGCTGAGTTGGTACCTGCCGCGCGTCGTCGGCTGGAGACAGGCGCGCGCCCTCACGTTGCTTTCGGCGCGATGCGACGCCGCGCAGGCACTGGCACTCGGAATCGTTGGCGAGGTTCTGCCCGGCGCGGACGTGGACACACGCGTGGAACAGGTGCAGAAGATCTTCCGCAACGGCCCGCGCGAGGCCTTCCGTCTGAGCAAGCGGCTGCTCGACAGGAGCCTGGACACCACCCTTCCCGAGCAGCTCGAGGGCGAAGCCCGGGCCGTGGGCGAGGCGGTTGCGCATCCCGATTTCGTCGAGGGCGTGAGCGCTTTTCTCGAGAACCGCAAGCCCCGCTTCGCGGAGTAAAAAAAACGGCGCCCAAAGGCGCCGTACGCGACGGAAACGACCCGGGAATCAGTAGCTCATCCGGACTTCCACACCGTACATGCGAGGCATGCCGGGAATCGCGGCATTCAGGCCCAGCACCGAGCCGAGTGCGAGACCGCCCGTGTAATAGGTTTTGTCGAAAGCGTTGGTGATGAAGGCGCTTGCACCGAACTTGGAGCCGTTGATCCCGTCCCAATCGAGGCGGAAGTTCGCCAGATCGTAGTCCGGCAGTTCCGAACCCGGATTCGTCGTGTTGTTCAAGCTCGAGTAATAGAACTTGGACTGCGAGTACAGATCCGCGCGGAAACTGAGCTCCCCGTAGGCAGGATCAATAGGGAAGCCGATCTCCGCGTAGAGCGAGCCGCTCCACTCGGGCGTATCAGGGAACGGACCAAAGGCCGTGGTCACGCCGAAGAGCGTAACGTCGTTCTCGGTGAACTCCGCGTCGGTGTAAACAAGATTGAAGCCCACAGTGAACCACTCCGAGGGGCGCATCTGACCGCCCAATTCGAAACCCTGGATCTCGGTCTTGGGTACGTTCGCGGTGAGCGCGGTGGGCCCGAAAAGCGGAAGGTTGACGTACACCACACGCTGGATGTCGTCCACCCACTGCTTGTACACAGCAAGGTTCAGCTGCACCGGCACATCGCCCATCACACCGTTGTACTTGAGGCCGGCCTCGACGTCCTTGGTCTTCTCGGGCAGGAACTCGGCGCCGCCCACATCGATGGTGCCGGGGAAGAGCTGGGAGTTGGTGTTGAAGCCGCCGGAGCGCCAACTACCACGCTGCACAACGTAGAGGAAAACATCGTCACTGGCCTGGTACTCGAGACCCACGTTCCAGCTCGGCTCATCGAACTTCGCGTCTAGCCCCTCCGGACTGATGCCCAACTGGTAGAAGAGACTGCGCGGCAGGTGCTTCGCTTCCACCTCTTCCTTCGTGTAGCGGTAGCCGGCGGTGAGTTTCAGGCCATCGGCGCCTGTCATCTCGCCGAGGTCGTAGCTCACGTGGCCGAAAACGCCCCAGTTCTCGCTCTTCTGGATGTTGTCCTTATCTGCGCGGGGAACGTCCGGAACGATGGGCCGCAGGTCGAAGAAGGCCGTCGGAATGTAGAACGTCTTTTCTTCGTGCCCGTAGTAGATGCCCAGCAGGTACTCGATGGCTCCGTCGTTCGCGCTGCCCTGCAGTTGCAGTTCCTCGGAGTACTGCTCGTTGCCGAAAACTGTGCGCTCGTTGCTGTCATAGAGGCCGTTCGCGTAGATGGCGTAGGGCGTGCCATCGACGTCGGTGGAGTCCTCGCTGTCGCTGTCGACCCAGCCCGCCACGTTCTTGATCGTGAGCGTGGGAGAGAGCTCCCACGTCGTGGTGTTGGTGAGCAGCTTCTGCTTGCCATCGTGTGAGAGATCACTGTTCAGGTTGAGCTTGTAGGGGCCCTTGCTGCGCTGCACCTGATCGAACGCCACGATACCGCCGCTGAACACCTCCGGGTGGGCCGAGGTGTAGGCGCCCCAGAAGGGGACAGCCGGCTGATAGATACACGAGGCATAGGTAGGGCCCGCGCAAGCAGCGACGTTGTAAAGGGAAGATCCCACGTTCTCACCCCCCGTTTCCTCGTACTGGAACATGGTGGTGTTTTCGAAACCTTCCGCCGGACGCAGCACCAGAGTGATGCGGCCGGAGGTGTAATCGGCGCTGCCGATCTCCTTGCCGTTGTACTCGTTGTCCTGGAAGCCATCGCGCTTGAGCATCTTCCCGGCGATGCGCAGTTGGGCTTTGTCACCGGCGATGGGCGTACTGACGAAACCCTCGGCAGATCGCATGGCATAGTCGCCGAGCTTCACGTTCAGGCCAGCGGAGAGTTCGTCGGTGGGTTTGGCCGTGGTGTAGAGCACAGCGCCGCCCGTGGTGTTGCGGCCGTACAAGGTGCCTTGGGGGCCTTTGACCACCTGTATGGAGGCGAGGTCGTACAAGCCTGATGCGCTCGTGGCAGTGGCCTGAAACTCGTTGAAGTAGGAGAGCACACCGGGGCTGGAACTGGAGAAAGCATCCACGCTCTGGCCGCGGATGGAATAGTTGAGCTGGTTCGAGGAAAGGCTCTCCCGGATCACGAGGCCGGGCACGGCGCGTTGCAGGTCGGCTTCGGTGTTGATCGACTGCGAGGCAAGTTCCTTCCCTGTGAGGGCCTGAATCGTCGCCGGCACACGCAGCAGGGACTCGTCGCGCCGCCGGGCCGTGACGACCACTTCTTCGATCTTGGATGCCTGCGCTCCGGCCTCCTGCGCACTCGCGCGCGGCGAAAAGACGACTGACAGGACAACGGTTGCGGAACCGGCGATCACGGCAGCCAGTGCCGTGGACGCGGATAAATGATGCCTGCGACGGCCAATCATGGGGTGCTCCTCCAGTTGTTCTTCATTTGATATCGGTACTAGCCGAGGTCGGGGATCCTGCGATCCTGTGGAAGTGTCGGCGCAACGCATGGGCCGACGACATATCTGGAGGTCGCTTGGATTTTGACTGTGCGTGAAGGAAAAGCTCGGCTCCGCGAGATGATGAGGATGTGAATTCCCCCCTCTTTTCCCGACAATGCAGCCTGCTCACCAGCAGGCTCCACCATGACTGCGCCCCCGCCAATGCACTCTCCTCCCGCACCGCTGGTCGTCGCCGACATCGGCGGCACCAATGCCCGCTTCGCCCTTGCCACACCCGAGGGCGCCGCTTTCGGCCTCTCGCAGATCAGCAACTACCACTGCAGCAGCGCACAGGGGCTCGGCGAGTTGCTGGGCCGCTATCTGCACGAACTCGGAGACGCGCGGCCCGAACGCGCCTGCCTCGCGATTGCCGGCCCCAACGACGGGCGAAAGGGCATCGTCACCAATCTCGGCTGGCAGGTGGACGCGGACGTGTTGGCGCGCGAGGCCGGGCTCTCGCATGTGCTGCTTGCAAACGACTTCGCGGCGCTCGCCTCGGCCGCGCCTGCGCTGGGTGAGAACGAAACGCTGCTGCTGAAGCCGGGCACCGCTCGTGCAGACGGCCCAATCAGCGTGCTGGGGCCGGGCACCGGGCTCGGCGTGGCACTGGTGGTGCCACACGGCGGCGGCTTCACCACGGTGAGCACCGAGGGCGGGCACATGGGTTTTGCGCCCGTCACGCCGGCGGAGATCGCGCTCAGCGCCCATGTGCGCACGCAACTGCCGCACGTCTCCATCGAGTCCCTGCTCTGCGGCGCCGGGCTCACACGCATCCATGGCTTCGTCTCCGGCAGTGCGGGATTGCCGGCCTCGGAGGTGAGTGCACGCGCGCTGGAGGGCACAGACGCGCACTGCGTGGAGGCGGTGCAGATGTTCATCGGGATTCTCGGCAGCGTGGCGGGCGATGTGGCGCTGGTGCACGGTGCCACGGGTGGCGTGATGATCGGCGGGGGCATCGTGCCGCGTTTGCTTCCGCTGCTTGCGGGAAGCGCTTTCTGCGAGCGCTTCCTCGCTAAGGAGCCGATGCGCGCGCTGCTCGAAAAGATGCCCGTGCGGCTGATTACCGCCGAACACGTGGCTCTGCGCGGCGCGGCTGCGCTCTACTGGCAGCTGCGGGCCTGAGCGGCCCGGCGCATCAACTGCGCCGCAACACCACCACGGCATGATCGCGCACGGCGAGGGTGGCGCCGGACGAAAAAACCCCAGCTGATGCGGGCGCGGGTTCGGCACTGTCGAACGCCACCTGCCAGTCACCGTCGGCGTCGGGCAGCTGCGCGTCAATCGGGGATTTTCCGGCGTTGAAGAACACGGCGAGCTGCGTGCGCGGCTCACCGTTCGCAGCAGGCCCCACCAGCAGCATCGTCAGGAAATGCCGCGCGGGATCACGCCATGTGGCGTCTTCCATGGGCCGCGCGTGCTCGTCCAGCCACAGGCATCGCGGGCCCTCGCTCTGCTCGCCGTGATCGTGGATGAAGGTGGGCCAGTCGAGCAGCGGCTCCCGCTGCCGCAAGGCCACGAGACGCCGCACCGCGTCGAGAAAGGCATCCTCTGCCGTGCCCGGAGCAGGCCAACTGATCCAACCCGTGGGATTGTCCTGGCAATAGGCGTTGTTGTTGCCCTGCTGACTGTTGCCCACCTCGTCGCCGGCCAGCAGCATCGGCGTGCCCTGCGAGAGCAGCAGCGTGGCGAGCAGGTTCAGGCGCTGGCGCAGGCGCAGGGCGTTGATCGCCGCGTCTGCCGTCTCGCCTTCCACGCCATGGTTCGCGCTGAAATTGGCGTGGTGACCGTCGCGGTTGTGCTCGCCGTTCTCGGCGTTGTGGCGCTGCTCGTAGCTCACCAGATCGCGCAGCGTGAAGCCGTCGTG
>CAIXOY010000208.1 GCA_903921135.1 uncultured Gammaproteobacteria bacterium | reverse complement strand
CGGGCGTCGCTTGCGGCCTGGCTTCGTCGTAGGATAGGCCCGCGCGGTTGCCGCCCCGCACCGCGCGCATAAGAACACTCGCAGTTTCCGGAGGTGAAGCATGGGCGCAGCTGCAGTGCGCGGCCTCGATGACCTCGTCGGCCTTGCCTATGAAGGCATCGAGGAGCCCACGCCGTGGAGGACCCTGATGGGGGAGTTGAGCCACCGATCGGAGTCACACGACGCTTCGATGGTGATCTCGTCGTCCGTGGTGCCCGGGGCGTATCTGCTGGTCACGGATAACGATGATCCGCATCTCACCGGCAGCGAGCATGTGAAGGGCGTGATGTCCGTCAATGTGTTGCTCGATCTGGCGCAGCCAGAAGCCAGCACGCCCGAAGAACTGATGCCGGACGGTGCTTTCTTCCAGACCCCGCTCTACCTTCAGTTCCTGAAGCCCTACAACCTGCGTTATCTGCTCGGGCGGGACGTGGTCCGGGACGACCAGCTGCGCGTGAAGCTCTCGCTCGAGCGCACGGCCGACCAGGAGCCGTTTTCCGAGCGCGAGCGCGCGCTTCTCGAGGCGATCGCCCCGCACCTGCAGCGCGCCATCCGCCTGCGTGAGCGGCGCGATCACGGCGAACACATGCGCTTTTTCTTCGAGGAGGCGATGGCGAAGCTCGCCATTGGCTGCCTGATGCTCGATGGGCGCGGCAAGGTGGTGTCCATCAATGCCTGGGCAAGGCGTCTTATCGGACAGAACGATGCGCTGGCGGTCCGCAATGGTCGTCTGCGTGCGGTGGACACGGTAGACGGGCGTGCCTTGAACAAGGCGATCGACGCAGCGCTGGCAGCGCGTCAGGGCAGCGGACCGGCAGGGCGCGGCACAGCGCTTCGGCTGGAATCCGCGCCGGGCATGACGGTGCTCGATCTGGTGGTGAAACCGCTCGCGCGGGATTCGCTGCTCGAATCCTCGAGCGCGCCCGCGGTGGTGGTGTATCTGAACGACTGCCGTCGTCCGGGGATCGAGCTCGATCCTGGCGCGCTTGCAGCGATGTACGGCCTCACGCACTGCGAGAGCCAGATCGGGGCGCTGCTCGCCAAGGGCACCTGCCTGACCGATGTGGCAGCGCGGCTGCACGTGAGTATCAACACGGTCAAGACACACCTGCGCGGCATCTACGAGAAGCTCGGCACCAGCAAACAGGCGCAGGTGGTGGCCCGCCTGAACCACTCGAGTGCGCGATTGCTCTGAGTTTCAGCCCGCGAGCAGCTCCATGCTCGGCAGGTCACGCCGAGAGAATGTCTGCTCCATGACACGCCGGTAGCCGGTGGCCGAGATCAGCCATCGCTCACCCACTTTCAGATAGCGGTCTTCGTAGTAGGCAAACATTTCCTGCTGCTGCAGGGCCGGTTTGTCCAGATAGAAGTGGTACATCGCCCAGATACCGGTGGCTTCTGTGTGCGACAGGATCTCGATCTCCGGCATCGTGACGTGCCAGTAGCCCAGCACGTGGGTCTGCGAGGCGTCGTGCGCGCCGCGCAGGAAGGCCATCAGGTCGGCCCGGTTGTCGAAGCTGTACTTGCCGTCGGAATAGGCGGTCTTCACATCGGGTGTCAGCAAGGTCTCCATCTCGTCCCAGCGCGATTGCGTCATGCAGCGGATGTACCGGTGCTTGAGGGTGCGGATACTCTCGAGATCAAGAAGCCTGCGCAGGGCGTCTGTGTCGTTCATCGGGGCATTCCGTGGCGTGCTCGGTGCCCCAGTATCCCGTGAGGGATCACACCGGGGATCATCCGGGCGGGTGATCCGCCTGCCCACATGGATTGGTGCCCCGGGTGGGGTGCAGCGGATGCCGCGCTGGGATAGAGTTCCGGCCCTCCAGCGTCCATGTCCCGGGAGCCCCGCATGCAGTTCGGCATTTCCATCGCCTTCAGCCAGTCACCCGATTACGTGCCGCTCGCGGTTGCCGCTGAGGAAAACGGTTTCTCGGCGATTACCCTGCCGGATCACCTGATCTATCCGCAGGAGCTATCGGTTCCCTATCCCTACACCCCTGACGGCGTGCCCCGCTTCACCGACGACGACCCCTTTCCCGATCCCTGGCTCGCCTCCGTGGCGATGGCGGCTGCCACGCGCAAGCTCTGGTTCTACACCAGCATTTACGTGTTGCCCGCGCGTAATCCCTTCCACGTGGCCAAGATCATGGGCTCTGCTGCGGAGTTCACGGGCAACCGTGTACGCCTTGGCATCGGTATGGGCTGGATGCCGGAAGAGTTCGCGGCGGGTGGGCAGGAGTTTGCGCGTCGCGGCGCGCGCGCCGATGAGATGATCGAGGTGATGCAGAAGCTCTGGACGGGCGACTGGGTGGAACACCACGGGGAGTTCTACGACTTCGCGCCATTGAAGATGCGGCCCGCGCCTTCCGCGCCCATTCCGGTTTACGTGGGTGGCTTCTCGACGCCGGCGCTCAAGCGCGCTGCCCGCCATGACGGGTGGATCGCTGATCTGCACACCCTTGCGGAGCTCGAAGCCCTGATCGCCCGCGTCCGCGGGTATCGCGCGGATGCTGGCCGTGCGGCCGATCCCTTCGAGATCCTGTCCTTCGGCTGCAGCGATGCATGGGGCGCGGACGGGTATCGTGCCATGCGCGACATGGGTGTGACCGTTGTCTCCACGATGCCGTGGATCTATTACGGAGTGAACCTGCACTCGCCGGTGGAGAAAAAAATCGACGGGATAAAACGCTTTGCCGACGACGTGATTGCCAAAATCTGAGCGATCACCGTGGCCGGCGTGCGAATAGCCCCAGCACTATTGCGGCCGCCGCCGTGAAGGCGCCGATCTCGAGCATGAAGGCGGTGCTGTAGGAGCCTGTCGTGTCGTAGATGGCGCCAGCCAGCGGTGCCGCAAAGAACGTGAAGGGCAGCATCAGCAGCGTTGCGAGACCCAGTGCCGCGGCAAAGGACTCCCGCCCGAAGGCGTTGGCGAGCAAGGTGGCGAAGGCCGGGTGCAGGCCTCCGCTGCAGGGGCCAATGCCTATCAGCAGGATCACGATCACCTCGTAGCGCGGAAATGCGAGCAACAGGCTCCAGAGCACCGCCAGTGCCACACCGATCATGCCCACCGTGAGACGCGCGCCAATGCGGTCGGCGATGATGCCGCACATCAGCGCACCCACCATCGATGCGGTGCCGTTCACGCTGAGCAGGGCCGCTGCCTTGGTGGGCGAGATGCCGCTGTCGGTCGCGAAGGGCACCAGGTGGCTCACGATCACGATGCCACCGGTGGTGATCAGGCCCGCACTGATCAGGATGCCCCAGAAATACCTGTCCCCCAGCAACCGACCGTAACCCGCGGCAGCCGGCTGTGAGGCGAGAGCGCCCGTGTGTGGTTGCGCCCCGCCCAGCGGGGACTGCCCCACGTCCTCCGGGCGGTCGACGACCAGCCACAGCAGCGGCAGCAGCAACAGCAGCACACCCGCCTGCGCCGTCAGAGCGAAACGCCAGTCGCGCGACTCGGCGAGCCAGGCAGCAACAGGCGGTGCCGCCGCGACCAGCAGGGGCACGCTGATAATGCCAAGCGCCATCCCGCGCTTCGCGACGAACCAGTTCGCCATCAAGGTGGAGGCCGGGATGATCCCCAGCATTGCGCATCCCGCTCCGCCGATGATGCTGTAACCCAGCATGAACACCGTGAAAGACTGTGCGCGCGCTGCCAGCAGGAAGCCTCCGGCCATCAGCACGGCCCCGCCGATCATCACGCTGCGGATGCGCACATGTCTGAACGCTATGCCCAGAACCGGGCCTGCTATACCCATCAGGAGCAGGATCACGGCGATACCGAAGGAGGCGAGTCCCCGGCTAGCCCCGAGTTCGGCTGCCACCGGCTTGATCAGCACCCCGAAGGTGCCGAAGGTGAGCCCGATCGCGAGGTTTGCCGCCAGGAAACCCAGCGCGATCATGCGCCAGCCGAGAAATCCCCGAGTGGCGGAGACAGGGCCTGATCCGGAGTCGCCGGGAACCATCGCGGATGTCCTTCTGGTTATGGTGAGCAAGCCCGTGGGCCGCTGCGGGAAGAGTACACTGCCGTCGCCCCGGCGTGTGCTCATGCGATCGGATGATGCGCCGTTGCGCCACGATCCCGAGCATCCCTCCATTTCCGCTCTCAGGAAGCCTGACCATGACGACGCTTCAGCAACTCGCCGATATCCACGAGATCCAGCAAGTGCTCCTGCTCTACCCGGTAGCGCTCGATTCCCGCGCCCTGCATCTTCTGGAGCAGGTGTTCGTGCCCGAGGCCGCCATCGATATTCCCGGCGTCGGCACGGTGGATCTGGCCGGCTATCAGGCAGCCTGCCGCGCCGGTCTGGGTGCACTTGATGCCACGCATCACGTCGCGAACGCGCCCTTGCTGCGCGTCGAGGGTGATGTGGCGCAGGCGCGCAGCTATCTCGTCGCGCAGCACATCCTGAACGCAGCCGCTCCGGATGCGTCTTTGCTGATCGGTGCCTGGTACAACGACGAACTTCGCCGAACCCCTGCCGGCTGGCGGATCACGCGCCGCACGGGCAACGCCGTGTGGTGGTCGGGGAACGCTGCCATCCTCGGCATGGGCGGCCTGCCGCAGGCCTTCCCCCGCCACGCGGGTCACGATGCGCCCGACTGGCTAAGGCCGGGCTGAGCGCAGCATGCGCGCCGCCGACTTCATAGGACCCGGGCGGATCAGCGCCCGGGACGACGCCACACGGCCCGGTCCCGGCGAGGGCGAGGTGCTGGTGGCGGTCGAAGCCTGCGGCATTTGCGGGTCGGATCTGCATATGTACCGCAACGGCATGCACCGCGATCTGCTCTCGCGCACCACGCCCGAGGGCTACCACGTTCCCGGTCACGAGTTCGCCGGGCGCATCGTGGAGGTGGGCGAAGGTGTCGCCGGCTGGCAGATCGGTGAGCGGGTCGTCGGTGTCACCGGTCAGGGCGGCGGGATGGCGGATGTCGTCACGGTGCCGGTCAATCCCTTCCAGTTGGTGCGCGTGCCCGGGACCGTGAGCATGGTGGCGGCCGCTACTACCGAGCCCTTGGCCGATGCGCTGCAGATGGTGCGCAAGGCCGGTATCGCGACCGGCGAGAACGTGGTCGTGTTTGGCGTGGGCATCATCGGTCTCGGTGTAATCCAGTGCTTGCGCGCAAAGGGCGTGTTGCCCGGAAAACTGATCGCCATTGACGTCCATCAGCCGAGGCTCGATGCAGCGCTCGCACTCGGTGCCACCCACGCGGTGAACGCGGCCGCAGGCGATGTCTTCGAACAGGTGGCCGCCATTTGCGGAGAAGAGAACGACTACCGCGGTCGCTCGGCCCGCATCGGCGTGGTGTTCGACTGCGCGGGGTACATCGCGTCCATGTCCGGGCCACCGCCGCTCGAGACAGCCTTGCGTCTCGTCAGCACGCGCGGCGCGCGAATCATCTGTTTCGGCGCCTTCGAGAGCCGGATGTCCATCGATTTCAACTACGTCATCCACAAGGAGCCGCAGATCATCGGATCGAACGGCTATGCCCCGGAGGAACTGGTCGAGGCGCTCGCCCTCATGGCAACGGGGCAGGTAGACCGCGAGACCCTGGTGACGCACCGGTTTCCGCTCGCGCGTGTCGCAGAGGCTTTCCGGGCGCAGTGCAGCCCCGAAGCGATAAAAGTCATGCTCGTGCGCGAGGCGTCGGGCTGATCCTCTCGCGCCCTTCACCCGATCGAATGACGGGACAACAGCCCGGCGATCGCTACAGTCACGGCGTTGACGGGCGGGAGACAGGCATGGACGACACCTCGGGCACGGCCGCGGTCCACTTCGATTTCAGCGGCGTTCGCGTGCTGGTGACGGGAGGTACCCGCGGTATCGGTGCGGCGATCGCTGCGGGCTTCCATGCAGCCGGAGCACAGGTGCTGATCACCGGCAGTGCGCCCGATGCGGCCGGCTACGAGGCGCTTCCTCCCCACGCGGGCTACTTGCAGTTGCGTTTGTCGGAGCGTGGGGACATCCAGGCGGTTGCGGCGTCTGCGGGGCGCATCGATGTGCTGGTGAACAACGCTGGCGGTACGGGTGGCGCGTTCACGCCTTACGATTTCGATACGGCGGTCAGCGTGAACCTGAACGCGGTTTTCCATCTGACCGAAGGGCTCGCGGATGCGCTCGCCGGCAGTCGTGTGCGTGGCGGCGCATCGGTGGTGAACCTTGCCTCCGAGATGTCCCTGTTCGGCAGCCCCTACTTTTATGGCTATGGCGCGGCCAAGGCAGCAATTGTGCAACTGACGCGCAGTTTCTGCGTCTCGCTCGCGCCCCGCGGTATCCGGGTGAATGCGGTCTTGCCGGGGTCGATTCCGACACCGATGACAAACCCTTTCGCGGAGGATCCGGGCGTGCACAAGATGGTGTGCGATGCCACGCCGCTCGCCCGCTGGGGCGAGCCCCGCGAGATCGCGGACGCGGTGATGTTCTTGGCAAGCCCCGCCGCGAGCTTCGTGTCGGGTCACACGCTGGTGGTGGATGGCGGCTATTCGATCATGAAATGAGTGCGCGGCACTTGAAACCGGGAGACGTTATGAAACGGTTCGATGGCAAGGTGTGTCTGGTCACAGGTGCGGCGGCAGGTATCGGCCGTGCGAGTGCGCTCCGTCTGGCGGAGGAGGGCGCTAGCGTCATGGCCGCGGATATCAACGAGGCTGGGGCGCAGGAGGTGGCGGCTCTGATTCGCGCACGCGGCGCTCGCG
>CAIXOY010000207.1 GCA_903921135.1 uncultured Gammaproteobacteria bacterium | reverse complement strand
GACAGCTACGTCTATTTCCGTGACGGCGAGGCCTTCCTGCAGGGCGCGCGCATCGAACCCCTGCCGAGCGCAAGTTCGCACTTCGTGGCCGTGCCCGGCCGCAACCGCAAGCTCCTGATGGGCCGCCGCGAGATCGACAGCCTGATCGGCGGCGTGGAGCGCGAAGGCTACACAGCCGTCTGCACCCGCGTGTACTGGAAAGGCCACCTCGTGAAGTGCGAGGTCGCACTCGCCAAGGGCAAGAAGCAGCACGACAAACGCGCTACCGAAAAAGACCGCGACTGGGCCCGCCAGAAGCAGCGCCTGAACCGTCACACCAAATAGCACCTGAACTTTCCGCGATCGCGCGGTCCAACCTGATGCGCAGGGGTGTTACCCTGCGATTTCACAGGGGGCGCTTTGGATTCGACGTGGGTCGCGAAGCCCGATGTGCATGCCGAGAGTGCAGTGCCTCTCGTAAATCAACATTGCAAATCGATAGTTGCCAACGACGACAGCTACGCACTCGCTGCTTAAACCCCAGTAGGGTGCCGTCTGACCGGAGCCGTGCCTGCGCGTCCGTCATCAGGCGTCATATCTCGCAGGATCGTGCACGCGTACGTCCGGGACGCGAGCCCTAAAACAAACCGGACTCGCTGCTCTCAGTCCCTGCCCGTCGGGTGGAGAGCGGTCAAAACCAGTAGACACGGCTAAGCATGTAGAGCAAACGGCAGAGGGCGCGCGGACGCGGGTTCAACTCCCGCCGCCTCCACCAATTACCCCAGCTTGCGCCTTGATTCATAAGGAAATCAGATCAAGGCCGCAGACCCTACCCCACCTTTTACCCCACCTTGGGTGGGATCGTGGGCCCGATCACCCTGTCGCGACGACAGGGTATGCCACCTGCGTGCGGTCCTCGCGATACCTGTGTCTTGGAAGAGTACGCTGCGGCCGTGCGCCGGGGGCCTGCACCGCAAGCATGCCGGCAAAACCGACGTGCGGATCATCGAGTTCGTGGACACCGGCCATCCAGCCCTGCTTCGGATGTGGGACAAGCGGCAACGGGGCTACCGTACAGTCGCTTGTCTTCTTTGTCGCAATAGTTGCGACAGCTTGAGCCGCTTGTGCGACGCTATGCCTATCTGATCGCTCCGAGAGGCTCCCATGTCCGAACGCATCAACGCTCGTCTGTCGCAACCCTTGGCTGAATTCGTGGATCGAATGGTCGGCGAGGCGGGTCTTTACGAAACGCCCAGCGAATACGTGCGCGACCTGATCCGCCGCGACATGGAACGGCGTGACGGCCAGTTTGTGCAAGACGCCATCCTTGCCGGGTACCGAGACTTGGCGGCGGGCCGCGTCTTTGCGTCCAGCGGCGACTTCAAGGCCGACATGGAGGTGCTCGACCGCAAGGAAGCCGATGGCTGGAAATGACGTGCCATCACCCGTCACGTTCCTGCTGACCCGGAATGCGGCACTGGATTTACGCCGCATCCACACGCGGTCGCGCAGTGAATGGGGCGAAGACGTTGCCGACCAGTACCTCGCCGATCTGTACGCGGTCATGGGCGGTGCTGCCGCCAACCCGGAGAAGGGCCGCTTGCGGCACTACCGTTCGGCGCCGTTTCTGATGATTCCAGCGCGGCAGCACTTCGTGATCTACGACCTCGTGCCGCACGGCATCGCGGTGCTGACGGTTCAACATCAAGTGCGCGACATCGAATCCCTGATCGCGGACCTGACCCCTGCCTTCCACGCCGAAGTCGAGCGGCTGAAACGAAAAGCCTGATTGCACCCGCCACCAATTTCCCTACTGCATGATGCACTGGTCTGGTGACCTCGGCCGGACAGAACTGGCAGGGTTGCCAGCAATAGGGGCTGGCTCGTCCAGACGGCCGCTGGTGCAGCCAGGTTGCAAATCGTCGTTGCTTGTCGATTTGCGCCAGGAAGGGCCCGCTAGACTTGGACTCAACGCTGCTTGTACTGCGTCGGACAATAGCCGCGACTGATCTCGGGATTTCGTAGTTTCAGATGTTTTGAGGCACGACCACTGACGCGCTCACGCCACAGTTCAAAGCTGCGTCGCTTCAGGGAACTGCGCATCAGAAGGATCACCTGCGACTCATTCAAGCCAAATTGCTTTTCAATCGCTTCAAAGGGCGTGCGGTCTTCCCACGCCATTTCGATGATTCTGGAGTGTTCTTGTTCGGTTAACGCCATTGGCACATTCCTGCATTCACCGCGTGACCGATGTTCAGCACATTGCCGCCGCGTGCCATTGCCTCCGCCGCACGCATGCCGAGCGCCCGATGGGCGGCAATGCCGGGAACGGGGCGGCATCACGCCGCCGCCAGATGCCTCTCGATACGATCCAGCGTGAGCAGCGCTGCGGGAAAATCGAAACCCTCGACTTCGCGGCACAGCCGCTCGAAGTCCTGTTCACCGACCAGCGCGCGCAAGGCATCTGCAACGCCGCGCAGGCTGTCGCGGGCGCGCATGTCATCTGCGCGCAGCTGCGCACGCAAGCCCGGCAGCGATGACAGCGCCTGCGCGAACTCGGCCGGTGTGCCGCGCATGCCCCTCACGTGCCGGGCCGCGACGTCACGCAACCCGGGCGCCAGCAGGCGCTCCAGCGAAGCTGGCTGCACCGGAACGTCGAGCCAGAAAATGCTGCCCCCGCCCGGACGGCTGTCGACTCCTGCCGTACCGCCCATCAATTCCGCCAGTTCACGCGCGTTGGAGAGCCCGATGCCAAGCCCACCGTAGGGCCGCGTGACAGAGTCATCGCCCTGCACGAAAGGCTTGAAGAGCCGCTCGGCCAGATCCTGACGGATGCCGATGCCGGTGTCCTGCACCTCGAAACGCAGACGCAAATCCGCCGACTCGGGCTGCACGCGGCGCACCGCGAGCGTGATGGCACCGCTCGGCGTGAACTTGATCGCGTTGTCGAAGTAATTGAGCAGGGCCTGCGCCACGTGCGCACCATCACCCAGCACCCACTGCGGCACGTCCGGCGCCACATCGACCATCACCGTCAGTTCTCTTGCCTTGGTGCGGCGCGCAAGCAGGGCGGAGACCTCGTTCAGCACCGTGGCGGGCGCGAAATCCCCGGGCTCCGATCGCACCTCGCCGGCGGCGAGCCGCGCCACATCCATCACGCCTTCGACGATGCGCGTGAGTGCATCGGCGGCTTCGCGCGCCGTGACGACCCAGCGGCGCTGGGGCGGTGGGAGCTCCTCCGAGAGCAGGATGTCGAGCGAACCGGAGATATGGTTCAGCGGCGTGCGGAATTCGTGACCCACGTTGCGAAGCAGCGCCTCACGGGTGCGTGTAGCAGTGTCTGCCTCCACCGCGCGCTGTGCGAGCCGGGCGTTCAGCATTTCCACTTCGCGCGTATGCGCGAGGTTCTCGGCCAGACTGCGCGCCAGTAGCAGTTCCTGGGCCTTGCGCTGGCTCACATCCCCCACCAGACCCTGCATGCCGCCGTGCTGCCCCAAGGGATCGAGCGAGGCGCGCGCCATCACGGCGAGCCAGCGCTCGGCGCCGTCCGGCAACTGGATCCTGAACTCCATGTCCAGCGGCTCGAGGCTGAGAAGCGCGCCACGGAACTGGGCCTCGACCTGCTCACGGTCTTCCGGATGCACTCTGGCAAGGAATTCATCGAAGCCGGGTTGGACACCGGGCGGCATGCCGAGGCAGGCAAGTGCGACGTGGGAGCACAGGAGCCGCTCATCACCAAGCCCCCACGACCACACCCCCATGCGCGCACCGTCCAGCGCGAGGCGCAAGCGCTCCTCGGCAAGGATCAGGCGCTCGCGCATCTGCATCGACGCCGAGATGTCCAACAACAGCGTGATGAGACCAACAGGCTCGCCCGCCTCGGTGCGGACGAGACGGCACACGCAACGCACCCATGCGAGACCACCGCCCGCGCAATTGAGCCGCAGCTCGATGGGTGCTGTTGCGAGGCCCTCAAGCACGCCATCGAGCATGACCCGGCTGGAAGACCAGTCTTCGGGCGGCACACACTCGGACAAGTGACGGCCGAGCAAGGCATCACGCGGGAAGCCCGTGAGACGGCAGAACTGATCGTTCACCCGCAGCACGCGTGCATCGAGGCTCAGCTCGAGCACGCAAGCCATGTCCTGCCCGATGAGCGCGTTGAGCCGCTGCTCGTCTGCCCGGTGCAGATCGATCACCTGCGCGGGGGCATCGACACCGGGCGTCATGGGTTTCGCGTGCCCCCCGCGCGCCGCGCCGCGAGGCTGGCTTCCTGCGCGAGGCGCACGGCCTCGGTAGCGGCCTCGGCTGCCTCGTGGGCGGATAGCGCCGCCTGCGCCGAGGCTTGCAGGGATACATCTTCTGCCTGTTGCGCGGCTGCTGCGGCTGCGGCCGCGGCTGCGGCTGCAGCGGCGGCGGCGGCCTCGGCTGCAGCCTCTGCGGCGGCGCTCGCAGCATCGGCGGCGGCTTCCGCCGCAGAGATGAGGGAGCGTTCGGCGGCTTCGCGGGCGGCTTTGGCAGCGGCACTGGAGGCATGCGCGGATTTGATCGCAGCCGCAGCCGCACGTGCAGCGGCTTCCTTGGCGTGCGCGGTGAGGCTGCGCAGGGAGGCCAGCGAATCGTTGTAGCGCTTGTTCACCACCAGAAAGCTCTGGCGGAGATTGCTCACCTCGCGCTCCATGTCGGCGAGGCGGGCGAGGATTTTCTGGTTGTCGGCGTCGTTGGCCAAGGGGGCTCCGTCTGCAGTGTCTTCAGGGATTCCCTGCATCGGGCACCTTTTGGGCACTACGGGTCAAGGTATTTCACCGCAGATAAGGGCTTTCCCTGAGCGCACGCAACGAGCCGAACACTTGCAGCCTCGCTGCGGCTTAGAATGCCGGCGAACCCCGAAGGCACATCATGGACATCCTGCTGCTCGCCGCGCTGATCCTCCTGAACGGGCTGTTTGCCATGTCCGAGATCTCTCTCGTGACGGCGCGCAAGGCGCGGATGCAGCGGCACATCGACGAGGGTGACAAGGGCGCGGCAGCGGCAGTCGAGCTCGGTCAGAACCCGAACCGGTTTCTCTCCACCATCCAGATCGGCATCACGCTCATCGGTGTGCTGAACGGCATCGTGGGCGAAGCGGCACTCGCGGAGCCGCTGTCGCGGCAGCTGGAGCTCTGGCAGGTACCGGCTCACTACTCCGGCTACATCGCGACGGGCATCGTGGTGCTGGTGATCACCTACTTCACGATTGTGGTGGGGGAGCTGGTGCCCAAACGTATCGGCCAGACGCATCCCGAGCTCCTTGCCCGGCTGGTGGCACGCCCCATCGAGTGGATGGCGCTGGTGGCCAAACCCTTCGTATGGCTGCTGACGGTTTCCACCCAACTGATCCTGCGGCTGCTGGGCGTGAAGGAATCGGGCGTGCTCACCGTCACCGAGGAAGAGATCCACGCAGTAATCGCGGAGGGCACCAGCGCGGGCATCATCGAGACGCAGGAACACGCGATGGTGCGCAACGTGTTCCGCCTGGACGACCGCCCCATCGCCTCGCTCATGGTGCCGCGCAATGATGTGGCCTGCCTCGAGGCCTCGGCACCTTTCGAGAGAAATCTCGCGGTGGTGGCCGCTGCGGGGCACTCCATCTTTCCCGTGGTCGAGGACGGGCTGGACAATCTGCTGGGTGTAGTGGACGTCCGGCGCTGGCTTTCAGGCGCACTTGCAGGCGAGTCGCGCGCCCTGACCGAACTTGTGCAGCCCGCCGCCTTCGTGCCCGAAAGCCTGACGGGTATGGAACTGCTCGAGCGCTTCCGCGGCTCTTCGATGCGTATGGTGTTCGTGGTGTCGGAGTACGGCGAGATCGAAGGCATCGTCACGCTGCACGACCTGATCGAGGCGATCACAGGCGAATTCAGCCCCCACGACCCGGAAGACGTGCAGGCGGTGCAACGGGCAGACGGCTCCTGGCTGCTCGACGGCCAGATCCCGCTGCCGGAACTGAAAGACCTGCTGGAGCTCGACGCCGTGCCCGAGGAAGAGCGCGGGCGCTACCACACGCTGAGCGGCATGATGCTGCTGTTGCTCGGCCGCATCCCGCGCGAGGCGGATACGGTGAATTGGGAAGACTGGCGCTTCGAGATCGTCGACATGGACGGCAAGCGCATCGACAAGGTGCTGGCGACTGCCATCAAGGCTGAGCCCCCGCGAGCCGGCACATGAACCATGGCCCGTTGCCACAACAAACGCCCGAGCGACCTCCACACCCGACGTTCAGCGAAGCGCTGGTGTTCTGGCTGAAGCTCGGCTTCCTGAGTTTCGGCGGGCCGGCGGGGCAGATCGCTCTGATGCACACGGAACTCGTGGAGCGCCGGCGCTGGATCGGCGAGAAGCGGTTCCTGCACGCACTGAACTACTGCATGCTGCTGCCCGGGCCGGAGGCGCAGCAACTCGCCACCTACATCGGCTGGCTGTTGCACCGCAGCGTGGGCGGTGTGGTGGCGGGCCTGCTCTTCGTACTGCCGTCGCTGTTCATCCTGATCGGGCTCTCGTGGATTTATGTGGCGCTGGGCAACACGCCGCTGGTCGCAGGGCTGTTCTACGGCATCAAGCCGGCGGTGACTGCGATCGTGCTGCAAGCCGCGTGGCGGATCGGCTCGCGCTCGCTGAAGAACATGGCACTGCGGGGGATCGCCGTGGCGGCCTTTCTCGCCATCTTCGTGCTGCACCTGCCGTTCCCGGCCATCGTGTTGGGCGCCGCACTGATCGGCGTTGCAGGCGCGCGCTTCGCGCCGGACTTCTTCCGCGGCAGCGCGCACGGCGCCAGCGCCGCGAGCTACGGCTCTGCGGTGATTGACGACGACACGCCGCTCGCGGCGCACACGCGCTTTCGCCGCGGCAGGCTGGCGGTGGTGCTGGCGCTTGGAGTGGCTGCGTGGCTGCTGCCAATGGGCCTGCTCACGGCGGGCCTCGGCTGGCAGCACATCTACACGCAGATGGGCTGGTTCTTCACCAAGGCCGCGCTGCTCACCTTTGGCGGTGCGTATGCCGTGCTGCCGTATGTGTACCAGGGCGCGGTGCTCCAGTTCGGCTGGCTGAGTGCCACGCAGATGATCGATGGCCTCGCGCTCGGCGAGACCACGCCGGGGCCGCTCATCATGGTGGTGGCCTTCGTGGGTTTCGTCGGTGCGTGGGGCGCGCTTCCCTTCGGCGCGGAGCATGCCTTTGCCGGTGCCGCGCTCGCCGCACTGCTGGTGACCTGGTTCACTTTCCTGCCCTCGTTCGTGTTCATCCTGGCGGGGGCGCCGCTGGTGGAATCCACGCACGGGAATCTGCACTTCAGCGCGCCGCTCTCGGCCATCACCGCGGCGGTGGTGGGCGTGGTGCTGAACCTCGCGCTGTTCTTTGCCTGGCATGTGCTGTGGCCGCAGGGCTTCGACGGCGCCTTCGAGTGGCCCGCGGCGGTGCTGGCTGTGCTGGCTGCGGTGGCGTTGCTCTACTGGAAGCGCGGCGTGATCGAAGTGCTCGCCGCTTGCGCGGGCTGCGGGTTGCTGTTGTCGGTGATGCGCTGAGCGCTGGCCCGCAGGGCTCGGCGTGCAGTCTCAACAGGCGAAGCTGCTGTCGCATTTGGCGGGGATGTTGTCGCATCGGGCAAAGCTGTTTTCGCGGGCATGGCCCGCTGCTACACGATTGCCGTGGGGGGGCAATGCCCCCGACCATCCTGGCCCTGTGGGAGGGGGCCATGCCCCCGACTCTTCACTACCGCCTTTCAGGACCTGAGCATCGCCGCCACACACGCCATCAGCGCAAACACGGCACCTGCCACGAAGGTGGCCGGCGCACCCACCAAACTCCACAGCCCGCCCGCCATCACGCTCGCCAGCAGCAGCGCCACTGCGCTGCTGCAGTGCAGCACACCAAACGCCGTTCCCCGCATAGACGCAGGCGCCACATCCGCCACCATGGCCGCGATCACGCCCTGTGTGGCACCCATGTGCAGACCCCACAGCAGGATGCCCGCGCCGAACGCCCAGCGGCCAGGATCAAGCGCGAGCAGCAGGTCTGCTATCACCAACACCGCCAGCCCCGCCACCAGCAAGCCGCGGCGACCGAGCCGATCAGACACATGCCCCAGCGGCCAGGCCGAGAGCGCATAGGCCACGTTCAACACCACAAGCACCAGCGGCACCTGCGCCGCGGGCAAGCCCATGTCGCTCGCCCGCAGAAGCAGGAAAGCCTCTGAAAAACGCGCCAGCGACAGCAGCGCACCCAGCCACGCCACCCGCCAGAACGCGGGCGGCAGCGCAGCGATGTCGTGACGGCGCAACCCCGCACTGCGGCGCGGCGCCGGTCGCGTGTGTTCGGGCTCCTGCACCAGCAACACGATCAGCAGCACTGCGAGCGCGGCGGGCACCACACCCGCCCAGAGCACGGCGCGGATATCGCCATCCATCACCGTCATCAGCAGCACCGCCGCGAGTGGCCCGATCACCGCGCCTACGGTGTCGAGCGATTGGCGCAAGCCGTAGGCAGCACCACGCAGCGCTTCGGGCGTGACGTCCGCGAGCAGCGCGTCGCGCGGCGCGCCACGGATGCCCTTGCCAATGCGGTCCGCCACGCGCGCGAGCAACACCGTACCCACACCGGAGGCAAGCGGGAACAGCGGCTTCGACAAGGCGGCCAAACCGTAGCCGGCAAGGATGAGCGGCTTGCGCTTGCCCACCCTGTCGCTCAACACGCCGGCGAAGACACGCATCAGGCTGGCGGTGGCCTCGGAGAGGCCTTCAACCAGGCCCAGAAAACCCGCACTGACACCAAGCCCTGCAACGAGGTAGAGCGGGAGCAGGCTGTGGATCAGTTCGGAAGATGTGTCCATGCACAGGCTGACCAGCCCGAGCGCGATCACGGTGCGGGGCAGACCACGGAACATCGGGACCTCCGCGCGGGCAAGCAGGAAGCCCATGCTATGCTGGTGCCGCCTCCCGTTCACAGCGCCTTCGCGCCCTTCTGCGGATCTTCCCGTGCTGAGTTACCGCCACGCCTTTCACGCAGGCAACCACGCCGACGTGCTCAAGCACATGGTGCTGGTGCAGGCGCTTGACTACCTGATCACCAAAGACGCGCCGCTGTGGTACATCGACACCCACGCCGGTGCCGGGCGCTACGAGTTCGCCCGCACCGATACCAAGGGCCATGCCGAATACCACGAAGGCATCGGTGCGCTGTGGAACGCACCCGTGCTGCCACCTGCGTTGGCGCGCTACCGCGAGGTGATACGGCTTTCCAACCCGGACGGGCAACTGCGGCGCTACCCCGGCTCGCCCTCGATCGCGCGGATGTTGCTGCGCCCGCAAGACCGCATCTGGCTGCACGAACTGCACCCCACCGACGCGCGCGAACTCGAGCGCGACAGCCGCCACTCACCGGTGCCCTCGCGCGTGATGGACAGCGACGGTTTCGCCGGATTGCGCGCGCTGCTGCCGCCGCAACCACGACGCTCGATCGCGATCATCGATCCCTCGTACGAAATGGACAGCGACTACCGTGCCGTGATGGATGCCCTGCGCGATGCGCTGCAGCGCTTCGCGAGCGGCGTGTACCTGCTGTGGTATCCGGTGCTCGCGAGCCGTGAATCGCGCCGGCTGCCCGAGCGGCTCGAAGCGCTGGGCGCGGAAAAATGGCTGCACGCGCAACTGCTGCTGCGCCCCGTCGAGACGGGCGGCAAGGGACTCTTCGGCAGCGGGATGTTCGTGATCAACCCGCCGTGGACGCTGCGCGCAGCATTAGAAGAGAGCCGAAGCACGCTGCTCACGCAGCTCGCGCCCGGCGGCGAAGGGAGCCTGGAGATTTCCTCGCGGGGGAGCTGAGCGCCTCAGGGCGCGAGGCGCTCGATGCTCCAGCCGGAATCCGTGCGCTCGTAAGCAAAGCGGTCATGCAGGCGGCTGGGCCTGCCCTGCCAGAATTCGAAGGCCTCGGGCACCACGCGAAAACCACCCCAGAACGACGGCAGCGGGATATCACCGCTCGCGAACTTCTGCTTCATGCGCGCGAATTCCGCCTCCAGGACCTGCCGGGAGGAGAGCGTGCGGCTCTGCGCTGACGACCACGCAGCGAGCTGGCTGTCCCGCGGGCGGGAGAGGAAATAGCGCAGCGTGTCTGCCGCAGACACACGCTCGACCGTACCCGCCACCGTGACCTGACGCTCGAGGTCGGACCACGGGAAATGCAGGCTCACGCGCGGGTTCTGCGCGATGTGCGTGGCCTTGCGGCTCTCGAGATTGGTGTAGAAAAAAAAGCCCTGCTCGTCGCAGTGCTTCAGCAGAACGAAGCGCTGCCACGGCCGTCCGTCCGGGCTCACGGTGGCAAGCGACATTGCCGTGGGATCGCGCAGGCCAGCGGCGATCGCCTGCTGCATCCAGCGCTCGAACTGCACGAAAGGCGAGTCGTCCAGATCGGCGCGGTCGAGACCCGCGGCCAGGTAATCCCTGCGAAAACCTTCGAGATCCATTGCTTTCACCCTGCCGGAGTGCCGCGAGGTTAGCAGATACGCGCGAGCGCCCGGACCCGATCGGCTGCGTGTTTCATTCCGCTGTAACAACGGACTGCAGAATTGGGGCTCCATGCAACAGGACCAATGGATACATGAGCAAAGCACTCAACGCGGATCCGAGAAATCTCTCTGACCGCAAACTCTGGGAATTGCTGCGCGCACGCGCCGCCGAGATCAGCCAGCGCGAGCGCGAAGGCGTGCGCCGCGAACTCTTCGCCCGCGGGCAATTGCTACCCGGCCGGGATTTCCACGCACCACGCTGAATGCGCGGGCGTCCGCCCCGTCACGGAAACTTCACCGCAACGTCACATTCCTTCCACGTTCCTGCCTCAGCCTGAGGCTCATGGAACTATCCGAACGAAAGCTCCTCGCCGGCATACAGCAGATCGATCTGCTCACCTTCGGCTGGTGCCACGCCCGCACCCGCATCAATACCCTGGCAGAGATGGCACGCAAGGTGTCGCGCAGCGCAGACGGCTGGATCTATCTCTTGCTGCCGCTGCTCTACACCCTGATTTACGGTAGCGAGGCCCGTGCCTTCGTCAGCATCGCGGCACTCGCCTTCGGACTTGAGCGCCTGGTGTACCTGGTGCTGAAGAACACCTGCCGCCGGCGCCGGCCGCCAGACTTCATCCCGCATTTCCGCAGTTTCGTGACGCCCGGCGATACCTTCAGTTTCCCCTCGGGCCACACCTCGGCAGCGTTTCTTTTCGCCGG
>CAIXOY010000206.1 GCA_903921135.1 uncultured Gammaproteobacteria bacterium | reverse complement strand
GCTACGTGAGAAGATGGCGGTCGCTCATGACTGCCACTCCTGCTCCAGACCGCCGCTGGGTCGACACCGCTCTAGCCTGGTACTTCGTCAGCGTCTGGGGCTCCGGCTTCCTCGCCAGCAAGACCGCGCTGCTGTACGCCCCGCCGTTCACCATGCTCACGCTGCGCTACGCCCTCGGCGTGGCGTGCATGGTCCCGGTGCTCCTGGTCACGCGGCCTGCGTGGCCCGCTTCGCGCCGTGAATTCGCGCACGTGGTGGTCGCAGGGCTGCTGATGCACGCCATCCACCTCTCGGGCAGCCACTACAGCCAGTACCTCGGCCTGTCGGCCGGCATCACGGCGCTGATCATGGCGCTCCAGACGCTTGCGACCGCGGTGATCGCCTGGCGCTGGATGGGCGAGCGGCTGTCCCGCACGCAATGGGCCGGGGTCGTGGCGGGCCTGGCCGGCGTCACGCTGGTGGTATGGCACAAGATCGACGTGCAGGAGTTGCCGCTCGGCAGCCTCGTGGCGCTGGGCTTCGGCCTCACAGCCATCACCGCCGGCACCCTCTACCAGAAGACCTTCTGCCCGAAGACCGACCTGAAGGCCGGCGCGTTCATCCAGTTTGCCGCGTCCTGCCTCGCGCTGGCGCCGATGGCCTGGTTCATCGAGGGCGCGCAGATCGACTGGGCATGGCAGTTCTTCGCGGCACTCGCCTTCCTCGTGATCCTCGCCTCGATCCTCGCCACCAACGCACTGAACATCCTCATGCGCCACGGCGAGGCCACGCGCGTCACCAGCCTCATCTACCTCACCCCGATCATTGCGGTGGCGCTCGAATACCCGATGTTCGGCGTGGTGCCCAGCGCGATGTCCATCGCCGGCATCGTCGTCACCTGCGCCGGGGTTTACATGGTCACCTGGCGCAGCACGCGCGCGCCGTCCCCGGCGGCGGTGGACTAAACCATGCGCTTTCGCACGGTGATCCTGCTCACCATCCTCGCGCACATTGCGTTCACGAGCAGCCGCATGACGGTCTCGCTGTATGCGCTGAAGCTCGAGGCTTCGCCCTTCACGATCGGCGTGCTGATGTCGCTCTACGCGCTGCTGCCGATGCTGCTGTCGGTCTCGGCCGGGCGGCTCATCGACCGCATCGGCCCGCGCCTGCCGCTGCTGTGGGGCAACGGCATGCTGTTCGCCGGCGTGATCCTGCCCTTCATCTTCCCCGGCCTGCCGACGCTGTTCGTTGCGGCAACGCTGATCGGCTCGGGGTTCATGCTCGCGCACATGATTTCCAACAACCTCGTCGGCGAGTACGGCAAGCCCGAGGACCGCGCGGCGAATTTTTCATGGCTGTCGCTCGGGTTCTCCACTTCCGGGTCGCTGGGCCCGCTGGTTGCGGGGTTCTCCATCGACTGGGTGGGCGAAGTGAAGGCCTTCGCGATCATGGCCGCGTTCGCTGCCGTGGCGCTCGCCGTCTCCTTCTGGCGGCGCGGCGACCTCGTGCGCCATGCGACACCGAAGCAGCGCCCCGCCGGCCACAGCGTGATGGACCTCGTGCGCGACCGGAAGCTGCGCAGTGTCCTCATCGTGAGCGGCCTGCTCTCGATGGGATGGGACCTGTTCACGTTCGTGATGCCGATCCACTGCGCGCAGATCGGGCTGACCGCGACGACCACCGGGATCATCATGGGCGCCTTCGGCGCGGCAACGTTCGTCGTGCGACTGGGGATGCCCGCGCTCTCCCGCCGGGTGCGCGAGTGGCAAGTGATCACCACCGCGTTCGTGATATCGGGCACCGCCTACCTGATGTTCCCCTTCGTGACCAACGCGACGCTGATGATGGGCATCGCGTTCCTTCTTGGCCTGGGCCTGGGCTGCTCGCAGCCGATGGTGATGTCGCTCCTCTATGCCGCGTCGCCCGCAGGCAGGCAGGGGGAAGTCGTGGGACTGCGCACGACAGTGCTCAATGCGAGCAGCACCGCCCTGCCGCTCGTCTTCGGCGCGGTCGGGTCGGCGCTGGGGATGGCGCCGGTGTTCGGGGCCATCTCGCTGTGCCTTGCCGCGGGAGGCTATGCCGCGAGCCGCAAGGCGAAGAGGGCCCGGGCACGCTGAAGGATTCGTTGCGGGCTAGAATTTTTTCCCGCGCGCCTGCTCGAGTAAGGCCTCCCTCGTGCCGGTCCGGCAGAGATAGGACAACGGT
>CAIXOY010000205.1 GCA_903921135.1 uncultured Gammaproteobacteria bacterium | reverse complement strand
GCACGCCTGTTCTGCAGCGAGGAGTTCACGGGCAAGCTCGAGGCGACTTTCGAGGGCGATTACCGGTTGAAGCTGAACCTCGCGCCGCCGCTGCTCGCGCGCGCGCAGGATGCGCAGGGCCGGCCGCGCAAGCGCGAGTTCGGGCCGTGGATGCTGAACGTGTTCCGCGTGCTGGCGCGGCTGAAGGGGCTGCGGGGCACGGCCTTTGATGTGTTCGGCTATTCGGCGCATCGCCGCGCGGAGCGCGCGCATATCGGAGAGTACGAGGCGCTGGTGGAGAACGTGCTGGCGGGGCTCTGCGCTGCCAACCACGGTATCGGCCTCACGCTCGCTGCCTTGCCCGCCAAGGTGCGTGGCTTCGATGTGGTGAAAGAAAAAGGCATGGCCGAGGCGGCACAGTTGAAGGCGCAGTTGCTGGCGGAATTCCATGCTGCCGCTGCCACAGCTGCGGAGCGCGCTGCGTGAGGAGCGCGCCGAACGACGATCTGCCGGAGGCCGTGCGGGCGATGCTCGACTGCCCACGCCACCCGCAACAAGGCGACTGGCCTGCGAGCCGCGAGGCGGTGCAGGCGCTTGCCGCCGCGATCCGCGACCCCGACCCTCGGCGCTGGAGCGATGATTGCGCGGCTCCCGTGACGATGCTCTCGACCTGGGCGCGTCCGCCGCAATGGTCCCCGCAGCATTCCGCTTCCGGACCCAAACGGCCGCTGCAGACCCACTACGACCTGAAGGAGATGCTCGCCTACCCCGTGGCCATAGTCGCCAGCATCGAGAGCGAGTTCCACACGCCGGTGGCGCCAGGGGATACCGTTCAGAGCGTGGAGATACTCCGATCGCTGAGTGCTGAAAAAGATACCCGCCTTGGGCGCGGACGCTTCTGGCGCATCGAGGTGCAGTACCACAACCAGCGCGGCGAGCTGCTCGGGATCGAGTATTACGAGTGCCTCGGATACAGGCGCGGAGACCAGGCATGAGCCGCAGATTCCTCGGGGATTACAGCGCGGGAGAGCGCCTGCCGCCGCTCGCGATAGCTGTGGACGCGACGCTTGTGGTGGCGGGAGCCTTTGCCACGCGGGACTACTCGCCGCTGCATCACGATGCCCGCTACGCGCGCGAGCAGGGCGGTCACCGTGACCTTTTCCTGAACACGCCCACGCAGCTCGCGCTGTTCGAGCGATACCTCTGCAGCACGCTGGGGGCGGGAGCCCGCATCGGCAGGCTGCGTTCGCGCATGACATCGCCCGTTTACGCGGGGGCGGAACTCTCGATCGACGCCGAGGTGCAGGGCGCCGACGTGGACGCGGCAGGCTGCGGCTGGCTGCGGCTCGAGATCTCATTGCACGCCGACGGCAATGCATCGAGCCGCTGTGAAGCGCGCGTGGCGTTGCCCGTCACGGCGCAGGACGATCCCTGGGCGCGTCGCGGCGAGGAGTGGAAGCCATGAGCGCGCCACTCGCCGGCATCCGCGTGCTCGATTGCTCGTTGCTCGCGCCGGGTGCCACGGCCATGCATCTGGCCGATCTGGGCGCCGAGGTGATCAAGATCGAACCGCCCGGCGGCGATTACGTACGCGAACTCACCTGGCCCATCATCGAGGGCAGCTCGCTGATGCATCACCACGTCTCGCGCGGCAAGAAGAGCCTGGTGCTCGATCTGCGGCAGGACGAGGGCGTGCGGGTGTTCCGCGAACTGGTGGCGGTGTCTGATGTGGTGATCGAGGCGATGCGCCCCGGTGCGCTTGCGCGTCGCGGCTTGGGGCCTGAGGTGCTGCGTGCGATCCGACCCTCGCTGGTGTACTGCTGCGTCTCGGGCTACGGCATGAGCGGGCCGTATCGTGATCTGCCCGCGCACGGCATCGCTTTCGACAGCTGGGCCGGCGTCGTGGCGCCCGCGGAGGACGACGAGGGTTTCTGTTACATCCCCGAGCACGCCTCCATCGGCATGCACGCGGGCCCGATGATGGCGGCGATGGCGATCTGCGCATCACTGCTTCGCGCGCGCGCTACCGGCGAGGGGGCGACGCTCGATATGGCGCAGGCCGACGGCGCCGCCGCCACCGATTGGGTGCGCAGCGAAGCCTGGAAGGCCTATGAGCGCCCCGCGAGCGAGGTCACAGGCAACAAGGCCGACAACTACGAGCGCCGCGCCCCCGGCACCGCCGGCATGCGCGAGGGCGTGCGTTACCAGTTCTACCGCACGCAAGACGGCCACATCCTCTTCATGGCCTCGGAGCAGGAGTTCTGGCGCAACTTCTGCGCAGGCGTCGGGCGCATGGATCTCTTCGAGCGCTGGCCGGGTGCGCGCTACGCGGACCACGCCCGCGGCAACCGCGCACTGCAAACAGAGCTGCGTGCGATCTTCGCCACGCGTAGCTCCGCCGAGTGGCTTGCCTTCGGCGCCGAGCAGAACACTGCCATCGCGCCGGTGAACACGCCGCGCACACTGATCGATGACCCGCACTTCCAGGCACGCTTCCCGTGGCTGCCCGCGGCCGAACACGGTGCGGACATGATGCCCTTCGCGGTCCACTTCGTCGGTGAGCAGCTGCCACCGCCGCGCCGCGCGCCTGCAGCCGGCGAGCACGGCGAGAAGATCCTGCGCGAGCTGCTGGGTTACACCGAAGAGCAACTCTCTGCACTGCGTGACGCAGGCATCACGGGCGGCACACCGTGAACGCAGCCCAGCAACCCGCATCACGCGCGCGCGGCAGGCCGCGCAGCCAGGCCTCGGAGGACGCGATCCTCGACGCCACGCTGGAGCTCCTCTCGGATTGCGGCTACCGCGACGCCACGGTTGAAGCGATCGCGCTGCGCGCGGGTGCCAGCAAATCCACGATCTACCGCCGTTGGCCCACCAAGGAAAACCTCGTCATCGCGGCCTTCGCCCGCTCGCCGCTGCTGCACGCGCCGGCGCGCGGTGATGTGTGCGCGCAGCTCTCGGCCACCATCGAGCAGTTCGCGCGCTACATGCAGGAAACCCCGCTCGGCGCCGTGCTGCCGGTGCTGGTGGCAGAGCGTGGCCGCAATCCCGCGCTCGATCAGGCGCTGCAGCCGCTGGTGCGCCAGCGGCGCGAGCCGCTCGGGGAGATCCTCACCGCCGCCATCGCGCGTGGAGAGCTGCCAGCGGGCATCGATATCGAACTCGCGCAGGATCTGCTGATGGGCCCTGTGCTGCAGCGGATCATGGTGATGGGAAAGCGGGTAGACCGGCCCTTCATCGACGCGGTGGTGAGCAATGTCTGCGGTGGCCTGCGCGCCGCGGCCGGCAGCTGAGGGCAAGGGGTGGCGTTCTTCCCGCGCCTGGGACCCCGCGACCTGCTGCGCGATCCCGTCTACCGCCGCCTCTGGATTTCGGTCTTCAGCAGTTCCTTCGGCGCACAGGTCACGCTGATCGCCATCCCCATCACAGCGGCGGTGCTGCTGCACGCGAGCCCGGTGCAGATGGGCCTGCTCACCGCGATGGAGATCCTGCCTTTCGTGCTGTTCTCTCTGCCGGGCGGTGTGTGGCTGGACGGCGTACGCAAATTGCCCGTCTATGTGGTCGGGGAAACGCTTATGGCTGCCGCATTGCTCAGCGTTCCTCTGGCGTGGTGGGCTGGCTGGCTGGGCATGAACTGGCTCTACGCGATTGCCTTTGCCATCGGCTCGGTGCACACCATCGCCGGCAGCGCCTCGCAGATCGTGCTGACACAGATCGTGCCGCGCGAGCGCCTCGTCGAGGCCCATGCCAAGAACGCGCTCGCCTCTTCCAGCGCCGAGGTGATGGGCCCCGGCATTGCAGGGGCGCTGATCCGCGTGGTGGGCGCGCCGCTCGCGCTGGTGGCGAATGCACTGCTGCTCGGCTTCTCTGCGCTCATCCTGCGCGGCATCCGCGTGCACGAGGAGGTGCGCCCGGTGCGCATCCGGATGCTGCCGGCGATGGCGCAGGGTCTGCGCTTCGTGCGCGATGTACCGCTCCTGCGGACGATGTCGATCTGCTGTGCCACCTGGCAGCTTTGCCACAACGCGGCGGTGGTGGTGCAGATTCTGTTTGCCACGCGGGTGCTGGGGCTCGACGCCGCGAGCGTGGGGCTTTCCTACGTCGCGCTCGGCGTCGGGACGATCTCGGGCAGCGCTTTCGGCAATCGTATTTCGATGCGGCTGGGGCCCGGGCCCGCACTCATTCTCAGTTTCGGGATCTGCAGCGCGGCCTGGCTCTGTGGCGCGATGGCACCCGCGAATGTCCGCG
>CAIXOY010000204.1 GCA_903921135.1 uncultured Gammaproteobacteria bacterium | reverse complement strand
CGCACCGCCCTTGCCCTGGCCTTGGATGAGCGAGGCCGACATGGATTTCTACGTCGCGGAATTCACGCGGGGCGGGCCGGACACCGCGTTCATCGGCGGGCTCAACTCCTATCGCGTGGCAGACCGCAACTGGGAGCTCGGAGAGCCCTGGGCCGATGCGCACATCGACGTACCCGCGCTCTTCGTGGCCGGCGCTGACGACATCGTGCTGCAGATGGTGGGCCCCGCCGCGATCGACAGCATGCGCGCGCGCATCCCCGATCTTCGCGATGTTGTGCTGGTGCCGGAGGCGGGGCACTTCGTGCAGATGGAGCAGGCGGATGCGGTGAATGCTGCGCTGCTCGCGTTCCTGCGCAGCCTGTCTGCCCGCTCGGTGCAACCGATCACCCGATCACACGCCGGAGACCTGTCATGAGCAACACCCCTCTCGAGACCCACGCCCGTGTCGTCATCATCGGTGGCGGGGTGGTGGGCTGCTCCATCCTCTACCACCTCGCCAAATTCGGCTGGAAAGACGTAGTACTGCTCGAGCGCAGCGAACTTACCTCGGGTTCTTCCTGGCACGCGGCGGGGCAGATCCACACCATTTCATCCGACCCGAACATCTCGCGGCTGCAGGGCTACACGATCAATCTGTACAAGGAAATCGAGGCGGTCTCGGGCCATTCGATCGGCCTGCATTCCACGGGCGGTTTCTATCTCGCCTCCAACCCCTCCTGGTACGACTACCTGAAGCGCGAGCGCTCCAAGGCGCGTTACATGGGCCTCGATCAGGAATTCATCAGCGTCGAGGAGGCCGCGCGTCGTCACCCGCTCATTGACCCCAAGCGCTACATCGCGGCGCTGTGGGATCCGCTCGATGGCGATATCGATCCCTCGGGCGTGGTCTATGCCTACGCCAAGGCCGCAAAGGTGCACGGCGCGAACTGGCACACGCGCACCCCGGTGATCGAGACCCGCCCGCGCGCCGATGGCACCTGGGACGTGGTCACGCCGCGCGGCACCATCCACGCGGAATACGTGGTGAACGCGGCCGGTTTGTGGGCGCGTGAGGTGGGTCATCTCGCCGGCATCCATCTGCCGGTGCAGCCCATGGAGCACCACTACCTGATCACCGATGACATCCCCGAGATCGTCGCCCGCGGCGATGAACGCCTGCCGGCGGGCATTGATTACGAGGGGAACATGTACTTCCGGCAGGAACGCAAGGGCATGCTGCTCGGCACCTACGAGCCGCGTGCCACGCCATGGTCGCTGCGCGGTACGCCGCAGGACTTCGGTGCCGAGTTGCTCGCGCCCAAACTGGACAACATCGCCGAGCGCCTCGAGCTCGGTTTCGAGCGCATTCCCGCACTCGGGCGCGCTGGTATCAAGACCATCGTGAACGGCCCCTTCACCTTCGGGCCCGACGGCAACCCGCTGATAGGGCCCGTGCCGGGCCTGCGCAATTACTGGGTGGCGGTGGGCGTGATGGCGGGCTTCTGCCAGGGCGGCGGCGTGGGGCTCTGCATGGCCGAGTGGATGATCGACGGCGAGCCCTCGATCGATGTGTGGGCCATGGATGTCGCGCGCTTCGGTTCCTTTGCCACGCCCGATTGGGGCACGGTCAAAGCCACCGAGAACTACGAACGCCGCTTCGTGATGACCTTCCCGAACGAGACGCTGCCCAAAGGCCGCAGGCAGAAAACCACGGCGCTCTACGACACGCTGACGGCGAAGGGCGCGGTGTGGGGTCAGGGCTTCGGGCTGGAGCATGCGCTCTGGTTTGCCGACGGCCCGGAGGATGCGCACGAGCAGCCCACCTTCCGGCGATCGCGTGCGCACGCGTACGTTGCCCGCGAGGTAAAAGCCGTGCGCGAGGCGGTGGGTGCGCTGGAGATCGCGAATTTCTCCAAGCACGCGGTGAGCGGCCCCGGCGCGCGGGAATTCCTTGATCACATGCTCGCCGGCCGCATCCCGCAACCCGGTCGCATGGCGCTCACGCCCATGCTCACGCCCAAGGGCAAGCTCTACGGCGATCTCACCGTGGCCTGCATGGGGCCGGAAGAATTTCTGCTGTTCGGCTCGGGCGCGATGCAGGAGGCGCACCGCCGCTGGTTCGAGCGCCACCTGCCGCCGAGCGGCGTGCAGTACCGCAACGTGAGTGACGAGTTGCACGGCATCGCCATCGCCGGCCCGCGTTCGCGCGAATTGCTCGCGCGCATCAGCCGTGACGATGTCTCGAACGAGGCTTTCCGGTTCCTCGATATCCGGCGCGGTTTCGCGGGCGGTGTACCCGCCACGGTGGCGCGCATTTCCTTCAGCGGAGAACTCGGCTACGAGATCTACGTGGCGCCGCCGTGGCAGCGGCGCCTTGCCGAAGCCATCGAGGAGGCGGGCGCAGATCTGGGGCTGCGCTGGTATGGCGCACGTGCACTGATGAGCCTGCGCCTCGAAAAGGGTTGGGGCGTGTGGACGCAGGATTACCGCCCGGATTTCACGCCGGCTGAAAGCGGCCTGGACGGCATGATCCGCTGGGACAAGGATTTCATCGGCAAGGAAGCGGCGCTTGCCGAGCGCGCCGCAGGCCCGAAACGCAGTCTGGTAACGCTGGTGGTGCAGACCGCAGACATCGACGTCTCCGGTGACGAGGCGGTGCTGCAGGGCGATGTGGCGGTGGGCTATGTGTCCTCGGGTGGCTACGCACACCACGTGGGCAAATCCGTGGCGCTTGCCTACGTGCCGCCGGCGCTCGCGCTGCCGGGCACGGCGCTCGATGTCGAGATCAACGGCGAGCGTTTTGCCGCGGTGGTGCAGGGCGAGCCGCTCTACGACCCGTCCGGCGCGCGGATGCGCAGCTGATGCCACGCCACGCGAGGGAACTGCAGTGATGAGCGAAACGGATCAGGGCGAAGGAACCGAAGGCGCGCGCCGTTCACGGCGAGGCGCCGGGCGGGAACGGCGCCAGAGCGCGCCAGCGCCTATCGCACCCCCGTACATCAGCCGCGCCATTCCGCCCTATGAGGTGATGGGCGAGGAAAACCTGCAGCGCATCGAGCGCGCGGCCGATCGCATCCTTGCCGAGACGGGCATCGAGATCCGCGACGACGATGTCGCCATCGAACTGTTCCGCCGTTCAGGCGCGCGTGTCGACGGCACGCGCTTGCGCTTCGAGCCGGGCCACCTGCGCGAGATCCTCAAAACCGCGCCCCGCGAGTTCGTGCAGCACGCACGCAATCCTGCGCGTTCGGTGCGCATCGGCGGCAACGCGGTGGTGTTCGCGCCTGCCTACGGCGCGCCTTTCGTGATCGACCCTAACGGCGCGCGGCGCTATGGCACGCTCGCTGATTTCCAGACGCTGGTGAAACTCGCCTACGCGAGCCCGTGGCTGCACCACTCTGGCGGCACGGTGGTCGAACCCACCGATGTGCCCGTGAACAAGCGCCACCTCGACATGGTCTACGCGCACATCCGCTACAGCGACAAACCGTTCATGGGCTCGGTGACCGCAGAGGAGCGGGCGGAAGATTCGATCGCGATGGCGCGCATCGTTTTCGGCGCTGACTTCGTCGACCGTCACTGCGTGATTCTCGGCAATGTGAACGTGAACTCGCCGCTGTTGTGGGACGGCACCATGACCCGTGCGCTCCGTGCCTATGCGCGTGCGAACCAGGCGGGCGTGGTCGTGCCGTTCATTCTGGGCGGTGCGATGGGCCCGGTGACCAATGCGGGCGCGATCGCGCAGTCGCTTGCCGAGACGATGGTGGGTTGCGCGCTCACGCAACTCGAGCGCCCCGGTGCGCCGGTGATCTTCGGGAATTTCCTGTCATCGATGTCGCTGCGTTCCGG
>CAIXOY010000203.1 GCA_903921135.1 uncultured Gammaproteobacteria bacterium | reverse complement strand
TCGCAACAGCCGCATATGCGGCGGATTCTCGTAGAACACCGAGATGGGGATGGCCGCCACACCGTGATCGCGCACGAGGCGCTCGGCCATCTCGGTATCCGGAACGTCGGCAATCCGCGAGTAATCCAGCAACTGGAAAAACGAGCCCGACGCACGCTCGCCCTGCCAGCCCGAACCCGCTATCGCATCGCAGAAGAAATCCCGTTTGGCCTGATAGAAGGCGCCCAGCCCCGCGATGTGCTCGGGGTGATCCCGCATGAAATCCGCGAGCGCGTGCTGTATCGGCGTCACCGCCACGAAGGTCACGAACTGGTGCACGCGGCGGAATTCGGTGGTCAACACAGGCGGCGCCACGCAGTAGCCTGTCTTCCAACCCGTGGCGTGGAAGGTCTTGCCGAAGGAGAAGACCGCAAACGCCCGCTCCGCGAGTGCGGGGCGCGACAGCACGCTCAGATGGCGGCGGCCGTCGTAGACAAGGTGCTCATAGACCTCGTCTGACAGCAGCAGCGCATCGCTGTGGGAGAGCAGCTCCTCGAGTGCGTCGAGGTCCGCGGCGTCCAGCATGCTGCCGGTGGGGTTGTGCGGCGTGTTGATCACGATGAGGCGCGTGCGCGGGCCGAGTGCCTCTTTCACGCGCTGCCAGTCGATGCGGAAGGCCGGCGGCTGTAGCGGTATGCGCACCGCGCGGCCTCCGGCCATGCGCACGGAGGGCTCGTAACTGTCATAAGCCGGATCGAAGAGGATCACCTCGTCGCCAGGCATCACGCTCGCCATGATCGCGCAGAAGATCGCCTCGGTGGCGCCGGGCACCACCGTGACCTCGTCCACCGGATCCACGCGCCGCCCGTGGTGAAGCAGCACCGAGGCCGCGACCTGCTCGCGCAGGGCCAACACGCCCGCCATCGGCGCGTACTGGTTCTGGCCCGCATGGACATGCCGCGCCAGCGCCTCGCGCAGGGCTTCGGGCACCGCAAAATCCGGAAAACCCTGCGAGAGGTTGATCGCGCCGACCTCCGCAGCACGCGCAGACATCACGGTGAAGATGGTGGTGCCGACGTCAGGCAGTTTCGAGCGCACGGTGGGGGGCATGCAGGCCTCAGCGGAAGTGGCGGATCACGTTCTCGGCATAGTCCTCCATCACGCGGCGCTTGGCCTCGAGGCTGGAGTGCTCGCCCACGGAATAACGGAAGGGGTAGCTCACCGCAGCGCTCATGCCGCAATCGCCAAGGCGCTTCAGCGTGTCGATGTCGGCGGGCGTGCTCAGGCCCACGATGGTGTAGAACGGGTCGTTGCCACGCCCTACCGCCGCGCGCATGCGCGGCATCTCTGCGAGCAGAGCTGGCACTTCCTCTGGCGTGTTACCGGCACCGATCCAGCCGTCTGCTACCTCGGCAGCGCGCCTCAGCGCGCGGGGCGCCGCGCCGCCCAACAGGATCGGCACGGGTGCGGATGGGGCGGGGCTCACCTGCATCGGGGGGAAATCGAAGAACTCGCCGTGATGTTCCACATCACCGCCTGCCCAGAGCTTGCGCAGCACTTCTATGCACTCGTCCATGCGGCGGCCACGGGTCTTGAAGTCGACGCCGTAGATATCGAATTCGTCCTTCATCCAACCGCTGCCTGCACCGAGCAGGAAGCGCCCGCCGCTCAGGAGCGAGACCGTGCCCGCGGACTTGGCCACGTCCACGGGGTGGCGCAGCGGCAACACGTAAATGGAGCAGCTGAACTTGATGCGTGTTGTCACGGCCGCCATCGCGGCGGTGATCGCCCAGATATCCGGATAGGGCGTAGCCGGGTCGAGCGGGGCCTTGCCGTCGGGGGAGTACGGGTAGGCGCTTTTGATGTCGCGCGGGCAGAGCGCGTGGTCGGCGGTGAGCACGCCGTCGAAGCCGAGTTCCTCGGCCATGCGCGCCACGGGGAGGATCTGATCGGGTTCGATCCAGGGGATGGCCTGCCAGAATTCCATGCGCGCGCTCCGGGGGGGTGTGGGCCGGGCGAGACTAGCCAATCTGCCTGCCCGGCGCCATCGCCTGCCCGGAGGATGCGCGGCACGCGCAGCGGCCTGTATTTTCTCCGCGGCCACGGTTCGCGCCCGCGGAGGCAGGCCGTAGAATGCGCCGCTTCACGCCTGCCCAGGAGCCCACCCCATGACCGGCATCGACCCGTCCGACCGCGCATCCCTCCTCGCCATGGAGCAGGCGCTCGCCGCGGAGTACACCGCGCTGAAAGCACGCGGTCTCTCGCTCGATCTCACGCGTGGCAAGCCGAGCAGCAGCCAGCTCGATCTGGCGGACGCACTCGACGGCGTTCTGGGCGGCAACTACCGCGATGCCAGTGGCACGGACCTGCGCAACTACGGCGGGCTGGACGGCATCCCCGAAGCAAAAGCCCTCTTCGCGCCCGTGCTGCAGGTGCCTGAGGCGAACGTGCTGGTGGGCGGCAACAGCAGCCTCACGCTGATGTACCAGTGCCTGCTTTACGGCATGCACTTCGGGCTCTCGGGGCCGGAGTCGGCGTGGTCACGCTCCGGCACCGTGAAGTTCATCTGCCCCGTGCCCGGTTACGACCGCCACTTCGGGGCCGCGCTGCACCTCGGCATCGAGCTGATCAGCGTGCCGCTCACCGGCAACGGCCCCGACATGGACGCCGTGGAATCCCTGATCAACAGCGATCCGGCGATCCGTGGCATGTGGTGCGTACCGCGCTTCTCGAACCCCACGGGCGAGGTCTACGACGCAGCCACCGTCACGCGCATCGCGGCACTCGGCAAGCGCGCACACCCGGATTTCCGCGTGTTCTGGGACGACGCCTATGCGGTGCATGCATTCGATGCGTCAGCACCCGGACTCGACTCCATCTGGTCGGCCTGCGAGGCCGCCGGCACCACGGACAGCGTGCTGCTCTTCGGCTCCACCTCCAAAATCACCCACGCCGGTGCGGGCGTGGCGTTCATGGCCGCATCGAAGGCCAACCTCGCCGCCATCCGCGAGCATCTGGGCCAATCCAGCATCGGCCCCGACAAGGTGAACCAGATGCGCCATGTGCGCCTGCTGAAAGACAGCGCCGGTCTGGCGGAACACATGCAGAAACACGCGGCCCTGCTCGCGCCACGCTTCGCGGCCGTGCTGAAGGCGCTGGACGAGGGCCTTGGCGGCGCCGGTATGGGAGAGTGGCTGCGGCCGAAAGGTGGCTACTTCGTGTCTTTCGATACCCGGCCCGGTCTCGCGCGGGAGGTGGTCAGGCTGGCCGCAGATGCGGGAGTGAAGCTCACGCCTGCGGGCGCAACCTTCCCCCACGGCAAGGATCCGCAGGACCGCAACATTCGCATCGCGCCCTCGTTCCCCTCGTTGAAGGACATCGAATCGGCGATGGAGGTGTTCGTGGCCTGCGTGAAGCTGGCGAGCGTGCGGCAGATGCTCGGCTGATCAGCCGTCTGACGGGGGTTCCTTGCCGGCCCCCATGAGGGGCTTCATGCCCGGCAACGGCAGGGTCATCACCTTGGCGCCTGTGCCTCCTTCGCGGATGCGCACCGTGCCCTCTTTCTCCACCTCGTCGATACGCACGATCGAGTGCATGGGGATGTAGCTGCGCTTCACGCCGGCGAATTCGGTCTTCAGCTTTTCCTCGGCCGGATCGACCAGGATGCCGCTACGCTCCCCGAACAGGTATTCCTCGACCTCTATGAAGCCGTACAGATCACTCTGGTAGATCTGCTTGGCATAGAGCTCGAAGACCTGGTTCTGGTTGACGAAGATGACTTTGTAGATCGGGTCGGCCATTGCGGTGGTTCAGGGCTGAGAATCGAAGGGCGGCCGAGAATAGCAGAGCGCGGGGCCGGGCTATACGGCTGCCCCCCGAATTGCCGGGATTCTTGCGCGCTGCCGTAAAGCAGCGAGCCTGTGAAGCTTGGTCGGTTCAGGTCGGCACGCTCGGCCTTTGCTTGCCCCGGAAGATGAAAGTCTGACGACAAAAGGCACACACGACGCTACACTCAGGCCGTGAAACCGTTCCGCTGGGGCATCGAAAAAAACGTCGAACTGCTCGCGGGGCGGGGGGTCTCGTTCGAGCAGGTCGTCGTCGCGGTAGAGGGCGACGGGCTCCTTGACGTGTTGGCGCGCCCGAACCCGAAGCGGTACCCGAACCAGCGGGTGATGGTCGTGACCTGGGACGGGTACGCCTACCTGGTTCCGTTTGTCGAACATGAGGACCACTTCTTCCTCAAAACCGTCATCCCGAGCCGCAAGGCCACGCGGGACTACCTGAAAAACGGTGATCGAAATGGCAACGACTGATGCGTCTGAGCGGGATCTCATCGCGGACTACGAGGCCGGCGGACTCAGGTCCGTCGCCACGAGAGCAGAGCTGGCGAGGCTCAAGGCGGCGGCTCGCTCGACCGCCACGAAGAACCGCCGGGTAAACATCCGCCTGTCGTCTGTCGATCTTCAGGACATCCAGGCCCGTGCGCTGCAGGAGGGCATGCCCTATCAGACCCTCATCGCGAGCATCCTGCACAAGTACGTCACGGGGCGTCTGGAGGAGCGCAGGTTGCCTGTAGCCGCACCCGTAGAGTCGAAGGGGCGCATTCGCCGGCGCACTTCGCAAAGTGATTTCTGAAGTCACGTGCACTGCACGGACGGCGAGGCAAAGTTTTGGCTTGAGCCCCGCATTGAACTCGCACAGACTCCGGGCCTCAATGAGCGCCAGCTACGGGCGGTACACTCCCTCATCAAGGTGCACGAAGATGACATCGGCGCAGCGTGGGCAAAGCACTTCGACAGTTGAGGTCACAAGCCACCTTTACCGGCCGGACCTCGCCGTTGACTCCATCCGGCATCCGGATCGGTTCCCCCTTGTCGCCCGCGTTGACGCATAACGCATCGGTTTAGCCCCATGAGCGACCCAACGCCGCGCAAGGTCTTCGTGCAAACGCACGGCTGCCAGATGAACGAGTACGACTCCTCGCGCATGCTTGATCTGCTGCGGGAGTCACACGGCCTCGTGCCCACGGAAGACGCAGCGGAGGCCGACGTCCTCCTGCTCAACACCTGCTCCATCCGCGAGAAAGCCCAGGAAAAAGTTTTCCACCAACTCGGCCGCTGGCGGGAACTGAAGTCACAGCGCCCCGGGGTGGTGATCGGCGTGGGTGGTTGCGTGGCGAGCCAGGAGGGCGAGGCCCTCGGCAAACGGGCGCCCTGGGTGGATCTGGTCTTCGGCCCCCAGACGCTGCACCGCCTGCCTGAAATGCTCGATGCCCGGCAGTCACTGCCAGCAGGCCGCCCGCTGGTCGACATCAGCTTCCCCGAGATAGAGAAATTCGACCGCCTGCCCGAGCCCTCGGTCAAAGGCCCCTCGGCCTTCGTCTCGGTGATGGAAGGCTGCAGCAAGTACTGCAGTTTCTGCGTGGTGCCCTACACACGCGGCGAGGAAGTGAGCCGGCCCTTCGATGATGTGATCTGGGAAATCGCGAGCCTCGCGGAGCGCGGCGTGCGCGAGGTGACGCTGCTTGGCCAGAACGTGAACGCCTACCGCGGCCGCAACCATCTGGGCGAGGTGGTGGATTTCGCCGAGCTGCTGGGCTGCGTGGCCACCATCGAGGGCATCGGCCGGATCCGCTACATGACCTCGCACCCGCTGGAGTTCAGCGATGCGCTGATCCAGGCGCATGCGACGATTCCGGAACTCGCCACCCACGTGCACCTGCCCGTGCAGAGCGGGTCGGATCGCATCCTCGCCGCCATGAAGCGCAACCACACGGCGCTGGAATACAAATCGACCATCCGCAAGCTCCGCCGGGCGCGCCCGGATGTGTGCATTTCCTCGGATTTCATCGTGGGTTTCCCCGGCGAGACCGAACGCGATTTCGAAGACACGATGCGGCTTGTCGAGGATGTGGGCTTCGACCAGTGCTACAGCTTCGTCTACAGCTCCCGCCCCGGCACCCCGGCCGCGAACCTGCCCGACACCACGCCGCCCGAGCTGAAGCTCGAACGCCTGCAGCACCTGCAAGCCACCATCAACCGCCAGGCCTTCGAGATCAGCCGTCGCATGGTGGGCAGCACGGAGATGGTGCTGGTCGATGGCCGCTCGCGGCGGGACCCGGGCGAGTTGCGGGGCAAGACCAGCAACAGCCGCACGGTGAACTTCAGCGCCGATGCCGCCGTGGCGGTGGGGGATTTCATTCCGGTGCTGATCACCGAAGCACTGCCCAATTCACTCCGCGGGCGGCCCGCAAAGGACCTGCTAACCGAGGCTCTCTGATTCGCGCTGCAGGGTGCTTTCAGTTCGCACACGTGGTGAACTCCCGGGGTGGGGCACGCTAGACTGGGGGCATGACCTCCACAAAGCACCTCATGCTCACGCTGCTCAGTCTGCTACTCGTCGCGCTCGGAGGCAGCCTCGCCATCGGTGGTGGGTGGCTCGCGAGCCTGGGGGGCACCTGGTATTACCTGCTCGCCGGCGTTGCGACGCTCGCCTCCGGCGCGTTGCTGTGGCGGAGAAGGCCTTTTGCGCTGCCTCTGTATCTCCTCGTGCTGGCGGCGTCCCTCGTGTGGGCGCTGACGGAGGTCGGGCTGGACTTCTGGCAACTCGTCCCGAGGATCGGGTTGCCTCTCGTGGTTGCGCTTTGCCTGTGCATGCCATCGCTGCGCAGCGCACTTCTCGACGCGGAACCTTCACCGCCCGGTGCGCTGTATCACCCCGCCCTGCCGGCTCTTGTTTTCAGCGCGGTCGGCGTGGTCGTGATCATGGCGCTGGCGAGACCCCTTGCCTCGTCCACGGATGCGGCAATCGGGCCCTCCCCCGCAGGCCTCTCGCCGACGCCATCGTCAGCAGCCGGATGGCGCGAATACGGCGCCACATCCGCGGGGACGCGTTACTCGACGGCCACCGCGATAACCACGGACAACGCGCATCGGCTCGCGCCTGCCTGGCAGTACCGCACGGGCGACGTCCCCGAGCGATATCCCCACAGCAGATCCGCCGCTCTTTTCGAGGCTACGCCGATACTCGTGGATAACACGCTCTATCTGTGCACGCCACGCAACATCGTTATCGCTCTCGACGCCGACACCGGCAAGGAGCGCTGGCGTCACGATCCTGAGGTGGACGAAACCGGCCTCGGCATGCTGGTGTGTCGCGGCGTGGCCTTTCACGAAACGCGGCCTCCGGTGGCTGACTGCCCGCGGCGCATCCTTCTCGGCACCGTCGATGGGCGACTGCTCGCACTCGATGCCACGACCGGCAAACCCTGCCCGGGTTTCGGGCAGGATGGAGCGGTCTCGCTGCGCAAGGGCCTGGGTGATGTACCGCCCGGTTTCCAGAGCGTGACATCACCGCCGTCGGTTATCGGGGATGTCGTCGTGGTTGGGGGCGCCGTGCCCGACAACGTCTCGACCGACATGCCGGGCGGAGTCGTCCGCGCCTACGACGCCATCTCGGGGCGCCTGCTCTGGGCGTGGGACGCGGGGCGGCCTGCCGAGTCCGGCCCGCTCGAAACAGGTGAGGTGTATCCACGCGGCTCGCCGAATGCGTGGACGCTATTCAGCGCGGACCCGGCGCTGGGCTTGGTGTACGTGCCCACCGGAAATGCCGCGCCCGATTACTACGGCGCGCAGCGCTCGGCGGCTTTCGATCGCCATTCGAGTTCAGTGGTGGCGCTCGAAGCTGCCACGGGCCGGCTGCGATGGTCTTTCCAGACCGTGCACCACGATCTGTGGGACTACGACCTGGGTTCGCAGCCCGTGCTGGTGGACCTGCTCGCGGCCGACGACACGGTGCCCGCGCTGATCCTGCCGACCAAGACCGGTGAAGTGTTCCTGCTCGATCGCCGCGACGGCCGTGCGCTGGCGACGATCGAGGAGAAGCCTGTGCCACAAGGCGATGTGCCGGGCGAACGCTACTCACCCACGCAGCCAGTATCCACCGGCATGCCGGGATTCTCGCCACGGTCCCTCACCGAGGCGGACATGTGGGGCGCCACGCAACTCGACCAACTCCTCTGCCGGATCGAGTTCCGCTCGCGTCGCTACGAGGGCCGCTTCACGCCCCCCTCGGTCACTCCGACCATCCAGTATCCCGGCAATTTCGGCGTTATGGACTGGGGCAGCGTCGCGGTCGACGAACAGCGCCGCGTGATGATCGTCAACGCCTCCTACATGCCTTTCCTCGCCCGACTGGTGCCGCGCGAGGAGGCGCAATACATGCAGGCGAAGGGTAGCGTGAGGCGTTTCTCGGCCCTGCTGCCGATGAACGGAACGCCCTATGCGGTCGAGTACGGCCCCTTCCTGTCGCCGCTCGGCTTGCCTTGCAATGCACCGCCCTGGGGCACGCTCACTGCGGTCGATCTCGACACGCGCAGGGTACTCTGGGAGCGGCCTCTGGGCACGAGTCGTGACCAGGCGCCGCTCGGCATCCCCGTCCCGGGCGTGTTCAGTCTTGGCGGCGCCGCCGTAACGAAGGGTGGCGTGATCTTCATCGCCGCCACAGTAGACAATTACCTTCGCGCCTTCGACACGACCACGGGCAGCGAACTCTGGAAGGGACGGCTACCCGCCGGAGGACAGGCCTCGGCGATGACCTACGTGTCGCCCGTAACGGGCCGGCAATATGTGGTGATCGCAGCCGGAGGGCATGCTCACCTCGGCACCACGACGGGCGACTACGTTATCGCGTTCTCGCTGCCGGAGTGACTCACCCGCGGGGTCGTACGTCGACCCTGTCGGCGGAGCGTGAAAACACACCGTGGATCACCGGCGGCGCGGCATCCGGATCCAGCCGCAGGCCGGGCAGGCGATCGAGCATCCGCCGCAGCACGACCTCGAGTTCACGCCGCGCGAGCTGATGACCGAGACACAGATGCGGCCCAAGGGAAAACGCAAGGTGCTGGGATCGCGGCCGCGTCATGTCGTAGTCATGTGGCCGTTCCCAGTGCAGCGGATCCCGGTTGGCGTGGCCCGTGAGCACCCAGAGGCTCGCTCCCGCAGGTAGCGTGCGGCCACCGATCTCGATGTCACGCACAGGACGCTTGGGCATCGCCTGCGCCGGTGCGTTCCAGCGGAGCAGTTCCTCCACCGCACCGGGGGCCAGATCAGGGTTGGCGAGAAGACGTTCCCAATGGGCGCGCTCCGACAGCAGTACGGTCATCATCCCGCTCAGCGCGCGCGCAGTGGTTTCCATGCCTGCCGGCAGCAGCGCGCGGCAGAACGAGATGATGTCATCGTCCTCGAGTTGCTCGTCATCGACGCGCGCGGCGATCAGGCGGCTGATGATGTCATCGCCGGGGTTTGCGCGGCGCCTGTCGATCATGTCGCGGAACAGCGTCTCAAGTTCCCGCGAGGCATCGAGCGCATCCTCCCAGTCGAAGCCTGCCGCGAGCAGGCGGCCCGAGAGGCTCGCAAACCGGCCGTAGTGCTCGACGGGCAGGTCGAAGATATGGCCGATCAGGAGCACCGGCAGGCGATCAGTGAGCGCGGGAACAAGGTCGCAGGTATCCCGTGCCGCGATCCGATCGAGCAGTCCGTCCACAAGGGGTTCGATCACCTCGTGGCTCAACGTGGCGATGGCCTGCGCCCCGAAGGCCTGGCTCACGAGACCCCGGTACTTGCGATGCAGCGGCGGGTCGAGCGAGCCGATCACGTTCTTGCCCATCAGGACTTCCATGTGCTCGACGTAATCCTGCGCGAAGGACGCGTAGTCGAGGGCCATGCGTTTCACGGTGTCGAAGCCGACGACGACGTAGCTCTGCCGACCCGGGTCACGCGAGGCGAAGAAGGGAAACGGAACGCCGTCGATCATGCCGTCGCGGATCGGGATCACATCGCCCTCGGTCTGACGGACAGCTTCGAGAAATTGGTGCGGCATCCTGTCCACCGACGTGGGCATGCCCGGGACGGCATGCGGGGCGAAGATCCCCGAAGGGACAGGCGTATCAAGGATGTCCTGCAATGCGGATGAGCGGTTCACGGCATCACCCCTCCCGCCCGCGGAGCGGCGGCACTGTCATGCCGTAGATCCGTGCAGCTGCTGCTGTCATGGCGGGAACGAGCTCCTCCCGCGGCGCGCTGCGCAGCCACTTAGCCGCTTCGCGGTTCTTCTCGCCGGCGATCCACACCGGCGTCCTGCCGAGCTGCGAAAGAGCCTCACGCACGACATCGTCCGGATCCATCGGAACGGTATTGGGCTCCGATGAGGACTGCTCGCCCGGCGTACCGAACTTCGCGCCGGACCGCGCCATCGAGGGCGTGAGGGTGGCGCCGGCAACGAGGCCCAGCATGTCGACGCCGGCGGTACCCAGTTCAAACCAGAGCGCCTCGGCCAGCGTGATCTCGAAGGACTTGGTGGCGCCGTAGGCCGCCACGAAGCCACCGCCTGCGAGACCGGACATCGAGGACATCAGGATGATGCCGCCGCGACCGCGCTGTTTCATCTTGCCGCCCAGCGTGTGGACGAGCGTCACGGGGCCGATGCAATTCAGGCGGATCAGCGTCATCGCCCGTGCGAGCGGCTGGTCGAGGAAGAAGCCCGCCCCGTGCACCGCGCCGGCGTTGTAGACGAGCATCCCGATGTCCTTGCCGGCGCAGAGCGTTTCCAGGCGCTGTGCCAGATCCTCGCCGGTGAGATCGAGCACCGCCGTCTGCACGACCACCGCGTATCTGCTTCGGATGATCGATGCGGCCTCCTCCAACGGTGCGGCGCTGCGCGCGACGAGGATGAGGTTGACGCCGCGTGCGGCGAGCTCGAGCGCGAAGCTCCTGCCGATCCCCTCGGACCCACCCGCGATCAGCGCCCAGGGGCCGTACCGGTCAGCGAAAAACGAGTCTGTCATCGTGATCTCCAGGGTACGTTCAGGTTGATCGTGCACGAGCGGCGCCCTCGCCATGCTGGCACGCCGGCACGGGCTCGGCATACATTAGCCCCGAATCCGGGGGGCTTGCGATCCATTTCCAGCCCGAACGTCGCCGTTCTGCAAAGACAGACAACAGCAGGTTTTGCATGATCAAGGTCATAGGCTTCATCCCGCGCCGCCCCGATATCTCCCGCGCCGACTTCCGCCACTACTACGAGACGCAGCATGTGCTGCTCGCCCTGAGCCGCATACGCTCCTTCACGAAGTACGTGCGAAACCATGTCGCTGCGGGCGCAGTGCAGGAGCCAGGCTTCGACTGCCTGCCGGAATGGTGGTTCACGGCACCGGAGGTCGCGGCGGACATCGCCACCTGGGTGGCCTCGCCGGCAGGCGAAGTACTGCACCGCGACGAAGCGAATTTCATGGATCGCCCACGCATGGCCTCTTGCCCGGTGAGCGATGAGTTGCTGTTCGGGCCGCAACGCCCGATCGAGCCGTGGTTGGTGCGCAAGCGTGGCCTGGCGATCACGCGCGCGCCAACCGCGGACCCTGCCGCTTTCGCCGCGGACATCACCCGCTTCGGTGAGGAGCTGATCCGGCGCAACCAAGGCGCGGTCATGCGTGTTTCCCGTGACCTGCCACTCGACCCGCTGCAGACGGCCTATCCGCTGGATGCGCTGTTCTGGGTCTGGCCGACGACGCCCGGCGCGGTGATCGAGGTCCCGGAGCGTGGCCCTGCCATCGGCAGCTGCAGCGAACTGGGTTTCGAGGCGATCGAGACGCCACCGGCAGCCCTGTCGGGCTGATCCACCAGTTCAGCGCATCAGCGTGTTGGCGAGAGTCATTCGCGGGGAGTATTCGGCATGAAACTGGGGCTTTACGGGATAAACATCGGTCCTTGCGTGGATCCCGCCACGGCGCTGCGCGTTGCCGTCGCGGCGGAGGCAGCAGGGTTCGAATCGCTCTGGACCGCCGAGCATGTCGTGCTGCCCGAACCGCAGCCGCCCGAGTCGCCGATCCCGGCGAGCGAGCCGTTCATCCACCCCGCCGTTGCGCTCGCACACATCGCAGGCCACACGCACTCAATCAGGCTCGGTACCGGCGTGATCATCCTGCCGCAGCACCATCCCGTCGTGCTCGCGAAGGAACTCGCGAGCCTCGATTACATATCCGGCGGACGCCTGCTGTTCGGCCTCGGTACCGGCTACATCCCGCAGGAGTTCGCCGCCTGCGGCATTCCCTACGAGGAGCGCGGAGCGCGTGCCGACGAGAGCATCGCGGTGCTGCGTGACCTTTGGACTTCGGCCAAACCCCACTTTGAAGGGCGTTTCTTCCGCTATGCGGATATCGATGCACATCCGCGCCCCATCCAGCGTCCGCATCCTCCGATCATCGTCGGCGGAATGAGCTCTGCCGGTCATCGTCGCGCGGTTGCACTCGGTGACGGCTGGTACGGCTTTGGCCTCGATCCGGCTGCCACCGGGCAGCACCTCGCGGGCCTGCAGCTCGCGGCGACGCAGGTCACGCGGCCCGCGTCGCTCGGGCCTCTCGAAATCAGCATCACGCCCTACATCGACGTGGATCGGGATGTACTCGAACAGTACGCAGAGCTCGGCGTGCAGCGGCTCATCCTGAGGCCACCCGGTGCGGATGGGGACGCAATCGTCGCGTTCATCGAGCGGATGGCACGGCTCCTCGGTTGAGCGCAGCTAAGCCGCTTTTTTCCATCGATGGGAGGATATATGGCTCAAGTCCGTTACGCAGACATGAAGCACAAGGTCGCGCTGGTCACCGGCGCGGCATCGGGCATCGGCGAAGCCTGTGCCCGTCAGTTCGCAGCGCAGGACTGCCGGGTTGTGATGGTGGATCGCAACGCAGAGCGGCTGCAGGCGCTGCTTGCCGAGCTCTCGCGCTCCGGCAAGACCGCGTGCACTGTGGTGGGTGATGTCACGGAAGAGGCGACCAGCGTGGCAGGCGTGGAGCTTTGCCAATCGGCATACGGCCAGATCGATTACGCGGTCAATTGCGCCGGTGTCGTCGGCGCTTCCGCGAGCATCGACCAGACGCAACTCGAGGACTGGCAGCGGGTGCTTGCCATCAACCTGACGGGGGTCTTCCTCGGCCTGAAGCACCAGCTGAGAGCGATGATCCCTGCGGGCCGCGGCAGCATTGTCAACATTTCCTCGGGAGCGGGGCTGGTGGGCATTCCCTACCTTTGCCCCTACTCCTCGAGCAAGCACGCCGTGCTGGCGCTGACCAAGACCGCCGCCATGGAAGTGGCACCGAAGGGTTTGCGCGTGAACGCCGTCCTGCCGGGTTCCACGCGAACGCCGATGGTCGAGGACGCCATCAGCCAGGGACCGGAGCTCGAGCGGCAGATACTGGGTAGCCTGCCGACAGGTCGTCTGGCGTCTGCAGATGAAATCGCAGCCGCCGTGCTGTGGCTCTGCAGCGAGCAATCGTCCTACGTCAACGGGCACTCGCTCGTCGCAGACGGCGCGTTCCTGTGTCGTTGAGCCCGGGGGCGGCCCCAGGTCAAACAGGCGGTTCGTCAATGAGAGCGGTCCAGCGCGTGTCGTACTTCACGAAGCTCAGCACCTGCGAGGTGTAGACCTTCTGGACCCCCGCGATGCGCTCTATCCGCCTTGCCAGCAATTCGTTCAGCTCGCGGGCGCTGCCCAGGAGACCCATCACCAGGATGTGGTAGCGCCCCAGCACCGTCGCAACGAACCCCGTATCCGGCAAAGCCGCGAGGTCCCTGGCCACGGCGACAATGTCCCGCCCCGCGACTTCCACGCCGATGGAAGCGAACATCTGTCCGCTCTCGATGCGCATGTTCTTCATCGCGGTGATCCGGATCAGGTTGCGCTTGCGCATCGTGTTGATCCGCACACGTACTGCGGACTCGGACAGCCCGAGGGAGCTGGCGATTGCCTGGTTCGTTGATCGCGGATCGGCCCATAGCCGGGCCACGATGGCCTTGTCGAGATCGTCCATCATCCCTGTGACCGGCAGCTCCATAGGCGGATTCGGACGCGACAACAGCGGGCCCGCGCCGGTGCCGTACTTGTAGATCTGCAGGCAGAGGCTCAACTGGAAGCTCCGGATCCCCGGCACCGAGGACAGGGTCTCGCTCACGAAGTCGACCAGCGAGCCGTGGTTCTCGGCGATGACAATGATCTCGATGTCGCAGGAACCCATCGTGAGCAGCACCGAGACGACGTCGGGGAGTCGCGCGAGATCCTCTGCCACCTCGTTCGCGGCGCGCAGAGCCACCTCCACGCCGATCAGCAGCATGAATTCGTAACCGGCGGCGAAGATGTCCGTGACCGTGAGGATCCGCATGTCGTCGTCGACGATCATCCGGCGTATCCGCTGTGAAACCTGTTTTTCGGGTAACTGCAGCGCCCCGGCAATCTCGCGGTTGGATCGGCGGCCGTTCTGACGCAACAACTCGAAGATCCGCTGGTCTTCGCCTTCCATGCCATCACCCCCGCTTGCGCCGCACAGCCACCTTGACTGTGAGTGTGCGAGAAAGCTGCACCAGATCAAAATAGCTCGGAGGCTACGATATCCGGTTTCAAACCCCATCAGGAGGTTGAATTTCGTTTTAAACGGCGTACTCTGAAACGATATAAGACCCGACTAGGGTAAATCAGCCTGGAGAGAACGCATGAGCGACAGCCACCAGCAAGACCGCTACGAGATCGAGCAGCTCCTCTATCGCTACGCCTGGATGGCCGACCAGCGGAAGTGGGAGCTCATGGACACCGTCTTCGGTCCCGGAGGCACCATCGACTACACGAGCACCGGCGGAAAAAAAGGCCCGTACAGGCCGACGCTCGAGTGGCTCGATCGCGCGCTGGCGCCATGGCCGATCAATCTTCACTTCATCTCGAACGTGAACATCGAGTTTTCGGGCGCGGAGGCCCACTCGCGGTGTTACTTCCTCGCCCCCATGGCACGCATGAGGCCGGATGGCTCGCAGGAGGTCATCACCAACGCGGGGTATTACTTCGACAAGCTGACAAGAACATCGGACGGCTGGCGCATCATCGAGCGGATGTGCAACCAGACTGTCCAGATGGGAAGCCTGCCCACGGGTTACGTGATACCCGAGTGATGCAGGTGCCCACGGGGCGAGACGACTGATTGCAATAGACAACCAATCGAACCGGGAGAGCTATCATGTACCGCAAACAGAAATTCATTCTGAGTATCGCAGGCAGCACCGTGGCCATGCTGGGCCTGCCTGCTGCTATCGCGCAGGCACAAACCGACGCAGCGGCGTCATCGGGCGGGCTCGAAGAGATCATCGTCACGGCAGAGCGCCGCGAAACCAGCCTTCAGGACACGCCGATCTCGATCTCCGCGCTCCCCGCCGAGGTGCTGCAGAACCGTGGCATCACGGACTTCGCGGGTGTTGCCAGGATTTCGCCAAGCATCTCCGTGACACCCTACCCGAGTTCGAACAACACGCTGATCCTGTACATGCGCGGGCAAGGGGTGGCGGATGCCGCGCAGATCACGACCGACAGCGCGGTGGGCCTCTACCAGGATGGATTCTATCTCTCACGCGCACAGGTCGTGACCTTCGACCTCGCCGACATAGAGCGCGTCGAGGTGCTGCGGGGGCCGCAGGGCACCCTGTACGGTCGCAACTCGACCGGCGGCGCGGTGAACATGATCAGCAAGAAACCCACCGGCGAACTGGGCTTCAAGCAGGAAGTCGGTTTCGGCTCCGAGGGCAGGTTCCGGAGCCTCAGCGCGCTCGACCTGCCGGCGGTCGGCGGCCTGAAGACCAAGCTCTCGTTCCTGAGACGCCAGCAGGACGGTTTCGTCGAGAACCCGGGCGGCAATCACAATTTCGGCGAAGAGGAGCAGACCGCAGGCCGCGTGGCGCTGCGCTGGGACGACGACGGCCCCTTCACGGCCGACTTCTTCTACGAGCACGGCAACATGGGCTCGACGCCCAACTACTACGTGAACGACGCGTTGTCGTTCATCCCGGGCTATGAGAGCGACGGAAAACCCGAGGACAAGGCCTACCGGACCTTCGACCTCAAGAAGAGTGATGCCGACTTCGACAACACCGGCCTGACCCTGAGCTGGGAAGTCAGCGAAAGTCTGACGCTGCGCTCGCTCACGGGCTACCGCGACGTGCACACGGAATGGTCGCAGGATTACGGTGATGCCTTCTTTGTCGGCTTCCGGACGCTGGACGACGTCGATTTCCACCACTTCTCGCAGGAACTGCAAGTGCTCGGAACGGCACTGGACGACCGTGTCGACTACCTCCTCGGGCTCTACTACTTCGAGGAAAAGGGCGAGCACTTCGAGAATCTGGTCATCCGGGATCTCCCGACCTTCCCGTTTGACCCGTTGCTGTTCCTGTCCAAGGACCGCGACGTGAGCGCCGAAGCCAAGTCGAAAGCGGCCTTCGCGCAAGTGACGTGGACGCCGCCTGTGCTCGATGACCGTCTGGATGTGACCCTCGGTGGCCGTTACACCGAAGACCAGCGGGAAGCCGACCGTACGCTGCAGAACCGCTTTCGCCTGATGGACCCGACGGCGCCCACCTACGCCGCGACTGCGCCGTTCTGCGACTTCGTCACCGTGTTCTCGAACTGCGATCTCGTGATCGGCCAGGAACCCGACCCGAATATCCCCGGCCAGGTCACCAGCGCCAAGACCGACTCGAGCAAGTTCAACACGGCCGCCACGCTGAACTACAGGTGGACGGATGACGTCAGCACCTACTTCCGCTACGCCACGGGGTACAAATCCGGGGGCGCGAGCGAATCCGTCGACATCGGACAGCTCGGACGCACTTACGGCCCGGAGAACGTCGTCACCTATGAAATCGGCTTGAAGTCATTCCTGTTCGATCGCAAATTGCTGCTGAACGCGGCCGTATTTGACAGCAAATACGACGACGCCCAGTTGTTCTTCAACACGAACCCCTTCGATCTCTCGATCGTTACGGCGCTGAACGCGGGCAAGGCGTCCGTCAGCGGCCTCGAACTCGAGGCCGTCTTCCAGCCGATCGAGTCGCTGCGGATATCCTTCGATTACTCCTACCTCGATGCGAGTTACGACGAGGTGATCGCGCCGGCCGGCACCACCTTCGACCCGGCCTCGAACCCCTACTCGCCGTACCAGGTAGGCGACAACGTGGCTGACGTGTTCTCGATGCCTTACGCCCCGGAGAACAGCTACAACGTGGCGCTCGACTGGGAGTTTGCGCAGTTTGCGAAAAGCAGCCTCTCCCTGATCCTGAACTACCGCTGGGAAGACCTGATCTACCTCTCCGCACCCGTGGGCAAGGCAGCCCCCGGACGTGAGCTGTATACGCGTCCGTCGACGGGCCTGCTGGACACGCGGCTTTCCTGGCGGATCGATTTGGCCAACGACCGCAGTGGCCGCATCGACGTCTTCGCCAATAACGTCCTCGACGAGGAGTGGGAAATGCACGTGATTGCCAACGGCGCGGCGATCCCCGTGCCGGCCCCGGACGGCAGTGCGTCACCGGCGGGCTACTCCACTCAGGATGTGGCCTGGGCTGAGCGGCGGACCCTCGGCATCAACTTCGTCTACGAGTTCTGACAGGAGCCGGTCACTCCATCCGGGTGCTGCCGCCGCGACGCAGCACCCGGTCTGCAGCTGCCGGTAAGACCGGCGCGCGTGCAAAGCGGGAGGGGAAAGCCGCCGCACGCTCCGCTTTCACCACCCATGGATTGACGTTATTCTGCGGCCTCATCCCCAGCCGCCGCAGCGGCCAACACACCCCACTTGAACAGTAGCGCTCCACTCCGTTTCCTCCTCGAACCCGCCGACTCGCGCCGCCTCGCACGGCTCTGCGGGCAGTACGACGAACATCTGCAGCTGATCGAACAGCGGCTCGGTGTGCGCATCAGCAGCCGCGGCGCGCACTTCAGCGTCGAGGGAGCCACAGAGGCCTGCGAAACCGCGCGCTCGGTGATTTCCGCCCTCTACGACGAGACCGCCCGGCATCTGGAACTGGGCGCCGAGCAGGTGCATCTGCAACTGCGCGAGGCCGGCACCGAACCGGTGGAACCGGCGCCGGCAGGCACCGAGGGCGAGGTGACGCAATTCGGCGCGGTGCGCACACGGAAAATGCTCGTGCGCCCGCGCGGTCGCAGCCAGCAGCACTACGTGCGCTCCATCCAGGGCCACGACATCAACTTCGGCATCGGGCCCGCGGGCACCGGCAAGACCTACCTCGCCGTGGCCTGTGCGGTGGCCGCGCTGGAGTCCGATCAGGTGCGGCGCATCCTGCTGGTGCGCCCCGCCGTGGAAGCGGGAGAGAAGCTCGGCTTCCTGCCGGGTGACCTCGCGCAAAAGATCGACCCGTATCTGCGCCCGCTCTACGACGCGCTCTACGAGATGATGGGCTTCGAGCACGTCGCCAAGCTGATCGAGCGCCACGTGATCGAAGTCTGCCCGCTCGCCTACATGCGCGGCCGCACGCTGAACAACGCCTTCGTGATCCTCGACGAGAGCCAGAACACCACGCCGGAACAGATGAAGATGTTCCTCACGCGGATCGGTTTCGGCTCCAAGGCCGTGATCACCGGCGACATCACGCAAGTCGACCTGCCGCGCGGCACCGCCTCGGGGCTCGCGCAGGTGGTGAAGTTCCTGGAGGGCGTGGAAGGCATCGGCTTCACCTGGTTCAGCCCCCGCGATGTGGTGCGACACCCGCTGGTGCAGCGCATCGTCGAGGCCTACGAGGCCTGGGAGAACCCCGACAACCGCAACCCTGCGGCGCCCGGGCGCGATTGAGGTGGGCGCGCGCATCCACGTCGAGCGCGTGAGCGCCCTGCCCCGACTGCCCTCCGAGCGCAGCTTGCGCGAATGGGCACGGGCCGCGCTGGCGGGCCGTCGCGAGGACGCCGAACTCTGCCTGCGCGTGGTCGACGAAGCCGAAATGCAGGCATTGAACAGCCGCTACCGCGGCAAGGACTACGCGACCAACGTGTTGTCTTTCCCCGCCGACCTCCCGCGCGGCGTGACGCTGCCGCTGCTGGGCGACATCGTGCTCTGCGCCCCCGTGCTGCGCCGCGAGGCCCGCGAACAACACAAGCCCGAGCGCGCCCACTGGGCCCATCTGGTGGTGCACGGCACGCTGCACCTGCTGGGGCTCGACCACCAGCGCCCGCGCCAGGCGTCACACATGGAAGGCCTCGAGCGTCGTATTCTCGGCGCCATGGGTCTGCCCGACCCCTACACACCCACCCCTGCCGATACCGCCAGATGAGCGACGAACGCGACCGCGACGACGACACAGACGAACGTTCCTGGCTCGAGAAGATCGCCCAGATCTTTTCCTCCGACCCGCACACCCGCAAGGACCTGCTCGACATCCTTGCCGTGGCCGAGCAGAACGAGGTGATCGACGCCGAAACCCACCAGATCATGCAGGGCGCGCTCGATGTGGCGCACCAGCAGGTGCGCGATGTGATGGTCCCGCGCCCGCGCATGGTCTGTCTGGATGCCGATGCCGAGCCCGCCGCGGTACTGCGCCAGGTGATCGAGGCCGGCCACTCGCGCTACCCGGTGATCGGCGAGTCCAGCGACGATGTGCTCGGCATCCTGCTCGCCAAGGACCTGCTGCCGCAGCTGCTTTCCGGTACGCAGGACCGCTTCGAGATCACGCAACTGCTGCGTCCGGCCACGTTCATTCCCGAAAGCAAACGCCTGAACGTGCTGCTGCGGGAATTCCGCGAGAACCGCAACCACATCGCCATCGTGATCGACGAGTACGGCGGCGTGGCGGGGCTCGTGACCATCGAGGACGTGCTGGAGGAGATCGTCGGTGATATCGAAGACGAGCACGACCGCGAGCAGGACACTTTCATCAAGAAGCTCTCTGAAAACGACTACCTCGTTAAGGCGCTCACGCCCATCGAGGAATTCAACGAGCATTTCGACGCGCAACTGAGCGACGAGGAGTTCGACACCATCGGCGGCATCGTGATGCAGGCCTTC
>CAIXOY010000202.1 GCA_903921135.1 uncultured Gammaproteobacteria bacterium | reverse complement strand
CGGCCGGTTTTGCCGGTGCACCGCCCCCGCCGGAGTGGGACGGGGTGCATGCCCACACCCGCAAATAGCTCCCGCGACACCCCCCTCGCGCAGCGACTTGCGGCTCTGGGCGCCGAGTTGCAGCGCTGGCGGGCGTTCTGGTCTGCGCACGCATTTCGCGAACCCGTGTTGCCGTGGGAGGCGGAGCGTCCTGATCTTGCGGCTGCACTGAGAGCGCTCGATCCGGAACATGCCCGTCGCCTTGGCGCCGATCAGACTGCGCTGGACGGATTTCTGGGCACATGGTTTCCGGTGGAGCGCTGGGCCGCTCTCGAACGGGTCGATGCAGCGCCGCGGGCGAAGCTTCGACCGTGGCCGCGCGGCTTCGATCGGGATGTGCCCGGTCGTAAATGGGCACAGATCGAAGCGTTCAGCGCGTCTGTGCTGTGTGCCGAGCGGGGCACGGTTGTGGATTGGTGCGCGGGCAAGGCGCATCTGGGCCGTGCGCTTGCGTTCCAGCGTGGGGCGCCCGGCGTGCTGGCACTGGAGCGGGATGCGCGACTGACCGCGGCAGCGCGTAGCCTGGCGCGGCGGGAAGACGTATCCCTGCGCGCCGAGACCTGCGATGTTCTGGAGGAAGGTGTTCGCTCCCTGGTGACGGAAGCGAGCCAGATCGTGGCCCTGCACGCCTGCGGTGCGCTCCATCGGCGCTTGCTCGATGTGGCAGTCGCGGAGCGCGTGCCAGCGCTGGCCGTTGCGCCCTGCTGTTTTCACCTCGGACCAGACGGTCACCTGCCGCGCTCCCGTGCGGCGCAGGACAGCGACCCTGCGCTGCGTCCCGAAGATGTGCGCACGGCGGTGCAGGACGAGGTGACGTCCGGCGGGCATGCGCGCCGCCGGCGCGAGCACCTTCAGTCATGGCAACTGGGCTTCGATGCGCTCTTGCGGGAGCACGGCGGGCGAGAGGCTTATACCGCAGCGCCCGGGGCATCTGCGCGAATGCTGGCCGGGGACTTCGGCGGCTATTGCAGGGATGTGGCGGCTGCCAGAGGTATCTGTCTTCCCGAGGATATCGACGCCGCCCGCTGGGAGGCCCGCGGGCAGGAACGATTCCGTGAGGTGAGCGCGCTCGATCTGGTGCGCAGGCGTTTCCGGCGCCTGATCGAGTTGTGGCTGCTGACGGACCTCGCCGTCTCGCTGGAGGAGGCCGGTTACGACGTGCGCCTCGAGTGCTTCTGCGCGCCCGGGCTCAGTCCGCGGAACCTGCTGCTGCAGGCAAGCCTTGCTGCCTGATACCGGCGCGCAGCAGCACGACCCCCAGCAGCGCCGAGGCGAAAGACCCGAGCAGGATGCCGAGGCGCTCGTCCACGCCTGAGCCCAGAGCGCCCGTGTCGAAGGCCAGCGACCCGATGAAAAGGCTCATCGTGAAGCCGATGCCGGTGAGGCAGGCCACACCCACGAACATCAGCGTATTGCTGCGCTCGGGCAACCGCGCAATGCCGAGCGCGATGGCTATCCCGCTGAAGAGCAGAACGCCCACGGGCTTGCCGATCAGCAAGCCGAGCGCGACACCGAGCGGTACCGGGTGCAGCAGGGCCTCGGAGCCCATGCCCAGCACACCGACCCCGCAGTTCGCGAGCGCGAAGAGAGGCAGGATCGCGTAGGAAACGGTGCCGTGCAGTCCGTGCTCCATGCTGCGCAGCAATGAGTGCTCGCCCTCGCCCTGATGCGGGATGAACATCGCCAGCAACACGCCAGCCAGCGTTGCATGCACGCCGGATTTCAGCACCGATAACCACATCACCAGACCTACCAGCAGATAGGGCGCTGCCGTGCGTACGCCAGCGCGGTTCAGCGCGAGCAGCACCACGCAGCAAGCTCCCGCGATGGCGAGCGAGAGCGGGGCTATGTCGGCCGTGTAGAACATGGCGATGATGATGATTGCGCCGATGTCATCGACGATGGCCAGGGTCACGAGGAAGAGTTTCAGCGTGGTGGGGACGTTGCGGCCAAGAAGCGTGATCACGCCGAGTGCGAATGCTATGTCGGTGGCGGTGGGGATGGCCCAGCCGCGCATGGCGAATGCGTCGCCCTGGTTCAATGCGCTGTAGACCAGTGCCGGCACCACCATGCCGCCGAGCGCGGCGAAGGCGGGCAGGGCGATCTTGCGCGGGCTCGAGAGTTCCCCGCCCAATACCTCGCGCTTGAGTTCCAGCCCGACGGTGAAGAAAAAGATCGCCATGAGGCCATCGTTGATCCAGAGCAGCAACGGTTTCTGCACGTTCAGTTCGTGCACCCGTACCTGCATCTCCATGCCGAAGAAAACGCCATAGGCGTCCTGCAGGGGGGAATTGGCGAGGATCAGCGCCAGCGCACCGGCCAGCATCATCAGGATGCCTCCACCCGACTCGGAGGCGATCAGCTTGCGCAGTGCATTCATCCCGGATCTACCGCAGTGAAACCGGCCCAGTGTAGGGGCCGGCGCTGACATCGTCATCTGCCGTAGAGCCCGCAAGCAGTACGCGGACGGTGCATCCCCAGCCCGCTTCGTGCTCCTGCCACAGTGTCGCGCCGATGTGTGCCGCGGCGCGCGCAGCGTGGCCCAGATCGTGAGCTTGTCCGTGGCCGTTGTCGCGCAGGTGGAAACTGCATCCAGGGCGGGCACCAAGCTCGAGCCGGATCTCTGCACGGTGCAGCGCGGCAGCTATGCCGATGCGAATGAGTTCGGCGAGCAACTGTCGCAGGCCTTCCGGTTCGGCCTGGATCCGGAGATGGTCAGGATGCTCCAGCACGACTGCTGGTGTCGCTGGCCGTGCGCGCTCTGCCTCTTCGATGAACAGCATCACCAGATCGGTTGCGCGCCTGGTGGTTGCCGGGGTGCTCAGCCTTTGCTCCTGCGGCCGCGGCGCTGGGTGTCCGGATGCACAGGACCTTCGGTGAGGAATCCCTCCAGCGCGGCCAACAAGGCTGCGCGATCCTCGCCGCTCTCCCGGGTTTTGTCGCTGATGTGGCTGGGGTGGGGTTCACGGTCGAGCCAGAACAGGCCGCTCACCTGTGCGGCCTCGGTTGCGGCAGCGAGCCAGACAACGGTATCCGCGCCTTCGGCCGGGCTGCGCAGCAGCGGCCGCGTCAGGCGCCTGAACGCGGGCAACGCACTCTCGACGCCCGGCGTGTCTGCCCATCCCGGGTGCATGGCGTTCACCACGATGCCTTCGGCACGCCAGCGAGCGGCCCATTCCTCGGTGAGGATCATCAGCCCGCGTTTGGCGCGCGCGTAGGCAGCGGAGCCGGAGTAAGTGCCCCGCGTGTTTTGCAGGTCCCTCACCCGGAGGCGTTGGGTGTACATTCCGCCCGAGAGCACATTCACTACGCGCGCAGATCCCGCCTGCGCGAGCAGCGGGTGCAGACGCTCCGTCAGGATGAAAGGGCCGAGCAGCAACAGGGCGAAGCTCTTCTCGAGGCCTTCCTCCGTCTCCTGCCGGGGGTTGAACAGAGCGCCCGCATTGTTGATCAATGCGGCGATCGGCCTGCCTTGCGAGAGCAGGCGATCGGCGAGGGCATTCACATCTGCCATCAACGCGAGGTCAGCCGTTTCAGCTCGCACCGAGGCATTCCCCGAACTGGAGCGCACCGCATCAACCACCGCGGCGAGCTTGCTCCCGTCGCGTCCTGCCAGCGTGAGATCGGCGCCCATTGCCGCCAGCGTATGCGCCGCCGCCAAGCCTATTCCGGAGGTCGCGCCGGTCAGCACGATGTGCCTGCCGTCGAGGCGTGCGGACACGGGTTTCCAGCGTCGTTTCGCCTTGCGATAGCCAAAGCGTGTGAAGCCGAACATGCCGGGCAGCACGAGCCTGTCGCAGCGCTCGTGACGCGAAGGATCCGAGGGTGCGGTGTAGGCGTCTTGCAGCGCGCGGCGCAGCCCTCTCATCGCGCTCTTGCCTACGGCATCCATCATCCCCGGCGCCATGCGCGCGGCGATGCCCAGCAGCGCGCGCGGACGGAAGCGCGCGATGTACCGGATGCGCGTTCCCTCGTCTGTTGCATCGAAGAGAATCTCTTCGCGGGCATCGAATACCGACGAGCGTACATCCATCAGCACACGCACCTGTGGCTCGAACTCCACCACCGTGTAATGGAGCGAGAACCCCGCCTTCATGACGACGCGGTACTCGCTGCCCGTGCGCGGCGGGCCCGGCGTCAGGCGCTCGGCGCTGCGCACCCCCGGATCCCACTCTTCGACGTGCGCGAAATCCGCGACATAGGCGAAGCAATCGCGCAGCGATCGCGGGACGGAGATGGTCTCGTCGAGCACGATTTCCCGGCTCATGCGTCACTCCCGGGGCAGTGACTTTGCGGGGCGCCGCGTGTACGGGCGAGCGGCAGTTCAGGCAGGTCGGCCTCGCCCTGAACGCGCTGGTACCGGATTTCGACCTCCACGTCACGCCCTTCGGCGTCGCCGATGTTCGAGGGCCCACGATAGAACTGCAGCCCTCGCGCCTCGTCATAGCCCAGCAGGATCTTGCCGGCGAAGAGGCGGAAGATGCCGGAGGAGGGTTCGACACTGAACCACTCGGTGATGCTGCTCTCTCCGGGTATGCCCTGTGTCTTTTGGATGCGCATGCCGATGGTGCTCAAGCGGGCCGGAAGCGCGAAGTCGAACTCCCGCGTCTCGCCGCTGGCGAGTTCCACCCAGTGATCGCGTACGAAGTGATCGAAGCCTGAACTGGCCACCAGTGTGCGCCCGGGCGAGACGCTGCCGCTGCGACCATCGTGTTCCAGCACATACTCGCTTCCGCGCCAGTGCCCGCCCACACGCATGCCGTTGCGCAGGTCATGCTGCTGCCAGTCGGGGGCCGAATCGCTGCAGCTGTAGTCGAGCTGTTTTTCTGCGATCAGCGCGCCTGCGGGGTCGTGGTACAGAATGCGATGCGCCTTGCCGTCGAAGTCGTGCGTCTCGCGGTACACCTCCTGCCCGGCGGCACTGCGCGCGATGCCCTCGATGCGCAACGGGCTCGCAACTGTGAGCAGGGGAATGCAACTCACAAGAGCTGCGAGGAAAACGCGGATCGGTCCCTGCTTGCTCATGTCGTGGTGTCTCCGGGAGTGGGAGGGCGTGCGGCGTACGCAAGAGCAGGAAGCAACAGCGCCCACGCAGGTGCCATCGCCAACGCCACGGTCCATGCATCGTGCGTGCTGGTCGCCGCACCCAGGCGCATGCCCGCCAGATAGCTCAAGGGTCCGGCCGCCGCGCCCAGTATGGCCGCGAGCAGCAGACGCTGCTGCAGGAATGCAAGCGAGTGGAAGAGCGTTCCCGAGAACAGCAGCCAGAGCACGACCAGCCAGAGCGGAATCCCGAGCACGAGTTGCCCCGTGAAGCTCAACAGGCCGATCGCTTGCCAGCCGGTATCCATGGCGACGCCTGCAATGCTGAAGCCCGACACCAGCAGCCACTCGCGTGTGCGCCGCCGCGCGGGCCACAGCGCCTGCAGCGGCACGAAGACCAGAAGGGCCAGCAACGCGCCGCGGTTGCCGAATGCCACGCAGGCGGCCCATCCGCACTGGAACACCAGATAATCCCGAACGGCGGGGCTCATATGGCGCCCTCGTCCGCGGCCGCGAGGCCTGCCGCGCGGAATGCCTGCATCACGCGCTCCCGTGCGGCGCGTGTGTCCAGCATCGGTGCGGGGTAACCCGCCGCGAGCAGTTCGGGGTGACCGGGCTTCAACAGGGCCTTGGTACTGCAGTGCGCGATCTCGGGCACGTAGCGCCGCACGAAGGCGCCGTCTGCATCGAAGCGCTCGGCCTGACGCTCCGGGCTGAGGATCCGGAAGTAGGGCGCCGCATCGGTGCCCGTGGAGGCCGACCACTGCCATCCGCCGTTGTTCGCGGCGAGTTCCCCGTCCACCAGTTGCTCCATGAACCACTCCTCGCCGCGCCGCCAGTCGATCAGCAGATGCTTCGAGAGGAACATGCCGGTGAGCATGCGCACACGGTTGTGCATCCAGCCCGTGGCCAGCAACTGGCGCATGGCGGCATCAACCAGCGGAAAGCCCGTGGTGCCGGCTTTCCACCGCGCGAAATCGTCCGCGTGCGTGCGCCAGGGCACGTGTTCGGTTTCGGGGCGGAAGGGGCGGTCGCGGCTAACGGCGGGGAAGGCCTGCAGGATGTGGGCGTAGAACTCCCGCCATATGAGTTCGTTGATCCATGTCTGTGCGCCGCGGCTGCCGCTGTCCCATTCGCCATTGTTGGCCACGAGTGCCGCCTGCAGACAGCGACGCACCGAAATCACGCCCGTCGCCAGATACGGGGAAAGCCGCGAGGTTCCGTCAAGTGCGGGTATGTCGCGGGCGCTGTGATAGGCGTGAAGGCCGCCCTCGCAGAAGGCATGCAGGCGCGCGTGCGCGGCGTCTTCGCCGGTAGGCCACCACGACGCGTCCAGATCGGCCTCTGGCGGACGCCATGCAGGCAGTTCAGGTGGCGTCACCGGCGTCCGTGCGGCTGGTGCAGGTACGCAGCCCAGCGCCTCTCCGCGCACCTGCTCAAGCCAGGCGCGCCGGAACGGTGAGTAGACCTTGAAGGGTGCCGCCTCGCGGGTCCGTACCGTGCCCGGTGCCAGCACGCAGGCATCGTGCATCAGGCGCCAGCCGATGCCTGCGCCGGCCAGGGCCCCGGACACCCGTGCATCCCGTGCGATTTCGTCGGCACCATATTCGGCCGTTGCCAACACGCGCTCTGCAGAAATGTCCCGGGCGAGTTGCAGCACAGCGGTTGCAGCGTCTGCAAAGCGCGGGGCATGAATGACGTGGAGCGGTATTCCCAGAGCGGCGAGGCGCTCCCGCAGGGCG
>CAIXOY010000201.1 GCA_903921135.1 uncultured Gammaproteobacteria bacterium | reverse complement strand
CGTTCTGAAGCCCGCCGCGCCCTACCCGCCGCGCCCTGACGAACGCGGCGACTGGGTGAACGTGCCGCTCAACGACACGAATGCCTGGGCCGTGGTGCCCCGGCAACCTGTTGGCCCAACGCGCGGCCGGTGATCTGCCTGATCGCTTCGACAAGCCCGAGAAAACCGCCCGCAGCGCCCGCCTGTCCCACGGAGAGTTGACCGCCGGAGGTATTGTGCGGAAGCCCGCCGCCGTCGTTCGTGAGCGCTGTGCGACGCACGAAGTCCGGCGCGCCGCCGGATGCGCAGAACCCCAGCGCCTCCATCTGCAGCATGGAAATCACGGGATAGTCGTCGTAGGTTTGCAGCACGTGCATGTCCTGCGGTCCGCAGCCTGCGCGCTCCCAGAGTTGCGGCGCGAAGGCGTTCCAGCCGGCGCGCAGTTGCACGTCGTCACCGGCGAAGGCGTTGTGGCGCTCGTCTGCCGCGCGGATGCGGGCGTAGGGAATGCCGAGACTGCGGGCGCGGTCCTCGCTCATCACGAGGAAACCCTCGGCACCGGCGCAGGGCATCACGCAGTCGAAGAGATGCAGAGGCCCCGCGACCTGGCGAGCGCCCAGATACTGCTCCATCGAGAGTGGCTTGGCGCCGAGCAGCGCGTGGGGAAAGCCGTGCGCGTTGGCACGTTGCGCGACGCACACACGGCCGAAATCCTCGCGCGTGGCGCCGGTCTCTGCCATGTAGCGCGCCGTGATCAGGGAGAAGGGCAGGTTCGGGCCCGCAGCGCCGTAGGGCCAGCTGGCGTCGACTGAAAACCCGCTGAAATTCGCGACCAGATCGCGGAAGCCTTCGCTGCGGTTGGTGTCTGCGCCTATGCAGGCGATCACCTCGGCGTCGCCGCACTGCACGGCGCGCGCGGCGCGGCGCAGCGCCACGATGCCCGAGGCGCCGCCGAAAGGCAGGCTCTCGAGGAAGCGCGCCTCCATGCCGTAGTACTGCGTGAGGGTGACGACGCTGTCAGGCGCGAGTGTGAAGCTGCCGACGGCCAGGCCATCGATGGCGGATTTGGGCAGGCCGCTCGCCTTCAGCATCGCCTCGAGCGCGGCACCCACGAACCACGGTGCTGCGTGCGTGCTTGTCCGCGTGTAGCCCAGACTCACGGGCGCCGCGAGCACCACGCCCGCGTAGCTCGCGCTCATGCGTGCGGCACCGCGTGCGGGCGGCGTTTGTGCTCACGCAGATCGAAGCAGGCATCGGACGCACGCCACTGCGGTGCAAGCTTGCGTATCTCGCCGCGCTGGGGTTTTTGCGAAGCCGTGCGCGGAATCTCCGTTATGAATGTCACGTAGCCCGGCGCCTTGAAGTACACCAGCTGCTGCTGTGCGCGGATCTGGATGGCGCGCGCGGTATCGGCACTCGCCGGCACGCCGGGACGCAGCACCACGCAGGCCATCACTTCCTCACCACGGATGTCGTCTTCGACGGCGGTGACCACCAGTTGCGCTGCCTCCGGCGCGTCCGCGAGCGCGGCTTCGACCTCGAGCGCGGCGATGTTCTCGCCGCTGCGCCGGATCACGTTCTTGCGCCGGTCGACGAAGTGCATCGAGCCGTCTGCTGCCTGGCGCACCACATCGCCCGTGTGCAGCCAGCCGCCAGCCCAGGCCTCGTCTGTCGCCTCGGGGTTTTTCAGGTAGCCGGCGAAAAATCCGGCGCGCTGATCGGGCCCGCTCGCGCGGACCAGCAATTCCCCGGGCTCGCCCGGCGCAACATCCACGCCTTGCTCGTCCACCATCCTGTATTCCACATCTGCGGAAGGCTTGCCGAAGCAGGAGCTGCCGACGTGACGCGGCTCGTGGTTGGCGATGATGCAGCCGCCGCAACCGGTCTCGGTCATGGCCCAGGCTTCGATCAGCGGGAATCCGAAACGCTTCTCGAAGGGCGCGTGGTGGCGCGGGTTCACGCCGGCACCGAAGCCGAAGCGAACCTGCGAGGAGAGCTCGTCCCCCGGTGTGGGTTCCATGCCGAGCAGAATGGCGGGCATCACACCGAGGTAGTGCACGACGGTAGCACCCGAACTGCGGACGGCATCCCACCAGCCCGAGGGGTGGAAGCGGTCGAGCTGCACGATGCAGCCGCCCGTTTCCATCATGCCCATGGCGGAGGTGGCCATGGCATTCATATGGCTCAGCGGGAGCGGGGTAATCAGGCGCTCCTCACCGTGGCGCAAGCTGCAGAGCCCGCCGATGTTGGCGTACCACTCCCCGAAGCGGGTGAAGTAATCGTTCGGCAGGATGCAGCCCTTGGGCTTGCCCGTGCTGCCCGAGGTGTAGAGCAGCGCACACTCCGTGGCTGCGCCGGGGGGGGCGTTGCTCGAGGGGAAGGGTGCCATCGGAGCGGAGCCGGCGTCGGAGCGCATCAGCGCGGGCGCTGCGGGCATCAGCGACAGCGATTCCGCGGCAAGCGCCTCGAGTTCGGACAGGCACACGAACAGCACGGACTCGCTGTGCTCGAGCTGCCACGCAATCTCTGCCGGGCGTTGCTCGGTGTTGACCGGCACCACGCTCGCGCCGAGCGCGTTCAGCGCGAGCCAGTGCTCGAAGAAGGCGGGGCGGTTGGCAAGCGCCAGCGCCACACGGTGCCCTGTGCCATAACCGGCAGCCGCATACACCGCTGCCCATGACGCGGCGCGGGAGGACATCTCGGCGTAGCTGATGTCAATGGCGCCCGCGTGATAGGCGCTGCAGGCAGGGGCAGGAATGTGCAGGAAGGGCTGTGCGGGAAAGCGCGCCGAGCTCCGCGCGAAGACCTGATGCACCGTGCTTGCCATTGTTGTGCTCGCTCCGCCCGCGGCGCCCTTGCTCTTGCGAATCTAGCACAGGCATGAAACCATGAAAAGGAATAGTTTGAGGCTTCAAGTAATGGCGCGTGCGACATCGGATGATGTGTCGGACGAGGGTTTCGTCGACGGCTATCTCGCCTTCCTGCTGGCCAAGGCGAGCCATCTCGTGAGCGGGGGTTTTCATCGCCAGTTGAAGGAGCTCGGCGTGTCGATCGCCACCTGGCGCATCCTTGCCGTGCTGCGGGATGGCGCGCGCCCGGTGGGTGATCTCGCCGATCGCGTCTTGCTGAACCAGCCCACGCTCAGCAAGACGCTGGATCGTCTGGAGCGCGACGGCCTCATCAAGCGGAGCCGCGAGGCGGCCAACCGCCGCAGCGTCACCGTGAGCCTCGAGCCGCGCGGGCGTGCGCTGGCGGCAAAGCTCGTCCCGCTGGCGAATGCCCACGAGGGCGAGGCCTTCTCTGCCTTGAGTCTGGCCGAGCGCAAAGCGCTGGTCCGCATGCTTCAGCGCACCATCGCCACCAACGCTTGATATCGCTTCCGCTCAGTCCCCGACGAGCGCCGCGAAGCCCGCCGGATCGCCCGTCTGCATGTCCACCAGCACCACCCATTCCGCGCGGCGTGCGATCAACGGCAGATAGCGCAGACGATCACGCGGGAGGCCTGTGCCGGCCACGGCGGCGTCCAGTACCGTGGCGGCGTCGGGAGCGGAGCGGAGGAGGGCATCCAGCGGGCGTGCCTCGGTGCGCAGTTGCGCGCGTGCG
>CAIXOY010000200.1 GCA_903921135.1 uncultured Gammaproteobacteria bacterium | reverse complement strand
GGAGTGCCAGATCTGGCAGAAAATCAGTCCACCCGCAGCGTGCACCGCATCCGTCACGGTGCGCCACCCGGCAATCTGTTCGGGCGAGTGGATGCCCGGGGTCGCCCATGCTCCACGCCCCTGCACGGACACCTGCGTGGCCTCGGTCAGGATCAGCCCTGCGCCCGCGCGCTGCGCGTAGTACGTCGCGTTGGCGGCATTGGGTACGGTGCTGGGTGTGCGTGCACGGGTCATGGGCGCCATGAGGATGCGGTTGCGCAGCTGCAACGCTCCGAGCGTTACGGGAGAAAAAACAGTGGACGTCACGTGCGGGCCTCGTATGCGTGGATGCGACAGCGGGCGCCACTATAACGGGCGCAAGGTTGCAGCGCAGTACGGCGCCCGGCGTGGGTGCAAGGCGCTGATCAGCCGCGTGGGCCACCTGCGACGTACAGCACCTGCCCAGACACATAGCCGGAGCGCGGATCCGCGAAAAACGCCACGGCCTGCGCAATATCCTCCGGCGTGCCACCGCGCCCCATGGGCACGTCACGCGTCGCTTCGGTCACGAACTGCCCGATCTCCACGCCGAGACGCTCGGCCGTAGCACGCGTCATGTCGGTGAGCACGAAACCAGGAGCCACGGCATTGACGGTCGCACCGAGCGGGCCGAACTCGATGGACAGGCTGCGCGTAAGGCCGACGATGCCCGCCTTCGCCGCAGAGTAGGCCGATTGCCCGATATGACCGAGCGCGGCAACGCTTGCGATGTTGACGATGCGACCACCAGCCGAGGCCTTGAAAAAGGGTTGCATCGCCCGACTCATGAGAAAGGCACCGCGGAGATTGATGTCGATGACCCTGTTCCAGTCGTCCAACCCGGTACGGTGACTCATCCGCTCGAAAAAAACGCCGGCGTTGTTGACCAACACGGAGGGCGGACCCAGTTCGGCTGCGACACGGGCAACAGCAGCGAGGACGCTGGCCTCATCCCGCACGTCCGCGGACACCGCGAGCGCATTGCGGCCATGGCCCCTGACCGAGGACACCGTACCCGCGCAGGATGCCTCTTCGATGTCGAGGACCGCGACCTCACAGCCCTCGGCGGCAAGCCTCAACGCGATTTCAGCGCCGATACCCCTCGCTGCGCCGGTCACGATGGCCACACGGGGCAGAGCGGGGTCGCGGTTCATGCGAGTCCCAGCCGCCGGGAGGCGAGCTCAGAGAGCAGGAACTTCCGCGGCCTGCCGGTCGGCGTCACGGGAATCTCGGACGCGCTGATGAACAGCACGTGCCGCGGTACTTTGAAACGCGCGAGATGCGCGGCGCAATGCGACACCAATGCCTCGGGCGCGACATACGCAGCCTCGCGCAACACGACGCAGGCCACACCCACCTCACCCATGCGCGCATCCGGCACCGCGACAACATGCGCCTGCGACACCGCAGGATGACGGGCAAGAACGTCCTCCACTTCCAGCGGAACGACCTGCTCCCCGCCACAGCGGTAACACTCCTTGATGCGCCCGACCAACAGCAGGTAACCCTCGGCATCGATGCGGCCGAGATCGCCGGTACGGAACCAGCCCTCGCTGTCCAACGCCGCAGCAGTGGACTCGGGTTTGCTGTAGTAACCGCTCGTGACGCAGGGGCCTTTCATGACGAGCTCGCCCACATCGCCCGCTGGCAGTTCCTGGCCGGTCTGCGGGTCTGTCACACGGTAGGCAACCAGCAATCCGCCAAGCTCTGGGTCCCCTGCGACGCCGGCAACACGGAGCCTGCCGTTCGTGCTGTGCAGTCGCTCGTCGGGATCATCCGGTCGCGTCACGGTCGTGGAGGCTGTGGCTTCACTCATGCCGTAGCCGGTGGTGATCTCAATATTGCCGAGTGACGCGCGAATCTGTGACCAGATCCCCGGAGGTGCCTTCCCGCCCGAGGAGATCAGCGCGCGCAGCGAGGACACATCGCAGGCGGACTCGCGCAATTGCGCCAGAACGGCGAGGGTCATCATGGGTACGAAAAGCGCATCCGTCGCACGGTGCTGCGCGATCGCGCGCAGCGTCGCGCCCGCATCGAACTGCAACTGGGGAATGATGGCACCGCCGACGAAGAGAACCGAGAGCATCCCCTCCACATAGCCGTAAACGTGGTACATGGGCAGGGAAAAAAGAATGCGCCGTGCATCCTCGAAGGCCCGGCAATGCGCGCTCGCAAAGGCGGCGCGGAGCAACATGTCGTGACTGAGCTGCACACCCTTGGGCCCTCCGGTGGTTCCCGAGGTGTAGATGATGTCGGATATCGCATCGAAGGCCACATCCGGGAGAGGCTCAGCGCTGGCAGGCGCGCACTCCAGTTCGGCGAAGGCTCTGGCGGAGGGAGGAACGGGTTCATCCCCCGTCGGGTACACGAACACCGCCCGTAGAAGTGGCAGGTGCTCGCCCCCACCTGCCCGCTCCCAGCCGGGCGCCATTGCATCGAGCATCGCGAGGTAATCGAGGTCACGGAAGCGATCCATGGTGATGAGCATCACGGCATCGGACTGCTCGAGCACGTAGGCAAGTTCGTCCTTGCGATTCAGGTAATTGACCGGCACACACACGGCGCCCGCGCGCGAGATCGCGTACTTCAGCGCCACGAAAACAGGATGGTTGGCCATGACGAGGGCCAGGTTCTCGCCGGGCTTTAGTCCGGCATCCACAAGTCCGGCCGCAAGACGCAGGGACCACTCACGAATCTCGCCGTAACTGAACGTTCGCGCGTCAGTGATGACGTAAGGACGATCGGGAAACTCCTGCGCCACACGGTCGAGCATGGCATGCAGCGTCCACCCTTCCCACCGCGGGAAGCGGGCAGAAAGTGCCGTCTGACGTTGCGTTACGGACTGCATGCAATGCGACCCGCAGGCTCAGCCGTTTTCGCCGGGTTCCTTGCCCCGGGTTGCCTGATAGGCCTCCCAGTACGTGCGGTGCGCATTGAACGGTTTGTCTCGCATCCTGACTGCCGGCCGTACACCTCCCTCACGCCAGACGGCGGTGAAATCGTCCATGCCCGGCCCCGCGATCCCCATGGCGTCGAGATCGTTCGCGGCAGCCATCGCCGCGACGATGCCCATGGTCTCGAACCAGCGGTTGGTGACTTCCTTGTGCGAGTAGATCGCGTCAAGAGGCACGTTCGCCACTCGCTCCGCGTAAGCGCGCGCCACGGCTTCGACCTCATCGCGCGGAACGGCACGGTTCACCAGCCCCTGCTCAGCCGCTTCGGCACCAGTCATGTTGTCGCCCGTCAGCAGCCACTCCTTGGTCTTTCGCATGCCAAGGTGTACGGGCCATAGGCCGAAGGTATGGATCTCTCCCATGGCGCGGGCCTCGGGCTGGCCGAGGCGCGCGTCCTCGGCGCAGAAGACGATGTCGCAGACGCCGATCAGATCAAGACCGCCTGCCACGCAGTGGCCGTGCACGGCAGCGACGGTGGCCTGGCGCAACCGGAAGAGGCGCATCCAGCGCTCGCGTGAGAGGTGGAACTCCCGCCGTGACCACACCGGCGAGCGACGGTGCGGGCGGCGCTGCACGTCATTGATTGCGCTGTCGGCATCCCAGAGGTAGGAGAACTCGTTCAGGTCGTAGCCGGTGCTGAAATGGTCGCCGTTCGCCTTGATCAGAAGCACGCGGGTCTCGTCGTCGAGATCGAGATCGTCCATTACCAGATCAAGCTCGTCACGCAACTGACGCGACAGCGCATTGCCCTTGTGCGGGCGGTTCAGCGTAACGGTCGCGATGCGGTCTTTCTTTTCGTAGACGAGGGTTTCGAGTTGCACTTTCGGGTCCCTTTCGGAGATGGATGGGCATGGAGCGGATAATCAATCAGCAGCGATTCCAACATAGCTGTTGACACACGTCAACACCTCAGTTGACCATGGTCGGGCCGATCTCGAAGCCGGGGCTGCGAACCATGAGACTCGTCACCGCCATCCACGCAGGCCGCGAATTCACAGGAGCCTGGGTCGACGCTGACACACTGGTGCTCGACCTCGCCACTGCGGCTCGCGTGGCGGGCCTGGACGCTCGCCCCTTTGCCGATATGCAGACACTGATCGCGTCGGGGCCGCGGACGTGGGATATCGCCCGGGAACTGGTGCTGCGGTCTGCCGGAGACTGCCTGATTCCCACCCGCGAATGCGCTCTACGCGCGCCCTTGCCCTGCCCTGCTCAGTTGCGCGATTTCCTCTGCTTCGAGCAGCACCTTCTCAATGCCTTCGCCGCTGCGAAGGAACTGATTTGCGCCCGCTCCTCCGATCCTGATGCAACACGAGCCGAACTCGACCAGAGCGGTGCATACGCCATTCCGGCGGCTTGGTACCAGAGTCCGATCTACTACAACGCGAGCCGCTTCGCGGTGTGCGGCCACGACACGGACGTGTTCTGGCCGGCGTACTCCGATGTGATGGATTTCGAACTCGAATTCGCTGCGGTAATCGGGAAACCCGGACATGACATACGCACCGAGGATGCGCTGGCGCACGTGTTCGGCTACACGGTTTTCAACGATTTCAGCGCGCGGGATGAACAGTTCCGCGCCATGGCTGGCAAGCTCGGACCGGGGAAGGGAAAGGATTTCGACAACGCCAATGCACTGGGTCCCTGCATCGTCACGGCAGACGAGATCGGCGACCCGTACTCGCTCACGATGTCGGCGCGCGTGAACGGTGAGGAATGGTCGAGGGGAAACACCTCCTCGATGTTCCACCGCTTCGAACAGGTCATTGCCCACATCAGCCGTTCGGAGACGCTTCATCCCGGCGAGGTACTGGGCTCCGGCACCGTAGGCACCGGCTGCGGCCTGGAGCAGAACCGTTACCTGAAGAGCGGCGACGTGGTGGAACTCGAGATCGAGCGAATCGGCGTACTGCGCAACAGGGTACTCCGACAAACCTGACACCTGCCGCAGGGCCCGGCATTCCGGCTTTAGATCCATCGCACGCTGAGGAGCACCACGTGAAAGAAGCAGTCATCGTTTCCACCGCCCGCACGCCCATCGGACGAGCCTTCAAAGGCGCACTGAACAACATCAAGTCACCGAGCATGATGGCCCATGCCATCTCGCATGCTGTCGCGAGGGCCGGCATCGAAGGCTCCGAGGTCGAAGACGTCGTGATCGGCTCCGTGCTGAATGCAGGCACGGCGAGCATGAACGTGGCGCGCCTCTCCGCACTGGCTGCGGGCCTGCCCGTGACCGCCTCCGCACAGACGATAGATCGCCAGTGCTCCTCGGGGTTGATGGCCATATCGATCGCGGCCAAACAGATCATCGTCGATGGCTTTTCGGTCTGCGTGGCGGGTGGTCAGGACAATATCTCGGCGGTGCAGGGACCCTACTTCGAGTGGGCCGCCCGTGAGGCAGATCCGGCCGTGGTGATGCATCACCAGCACGCCTACATGCCGATGCTACAGACAGCCGAGTTCGTGGCTGCGAAGTACGGCATCACACGCGAGCAGATGGATGCATATGCGCTGGAGTCACAGACGCGCACGGCAGCCGCTCAGGCAGCAGGTCGCTTCGATCAGGAGATCGTGCCTGTCACCACCCGGAAAGCGGTGTACGACAAGGCCACGAAGACGACGAGCCATGAGGAAGTCACGCTGGCACACGACGAGGGCAATCGCCCGGGCACCGTGCTCGCAGACCTTCAGAAACTGAACCCGGTGATCGAAGGCGGCACCGTGACGGCGGGCAATGCCTCCCAGCTTTCCGACGGCGCCTCTGCCTGCGTGGTAATGGACAGCAAGCTTGCAGAACAGCGGAATCTGGAACCGCTCGGCATCTACCGCGGAATGATGGTGGCCGGCAACGCACCGGAAGAGATGGGTATCGGGCCGATCTATGCCATCCCCAAACTCCTCAAACTCCACGGTCTGCGCATCGACGATATCGGACTCTGGGAGCTGAACGAGGCGTTTGCGGTGCAAAGCCTCTACTGCCGTGATGCACTCGGCATCGACCCCGCGAGGTACAACGTGGACGGTGGCGCGATCTCCATCGGACATCCCTACGGCATGACGGGGGCACGCACCACAGCGCATGCGCTCATCGAGGGCAAACGGCGCGGCGTCCGATACGTGGTCGTCAGCATGTGCGTGGGTGGAGGCATGGGAGCAGCAGCGCTGTTCGAGATCGCCTGAGCGCTGGCGCCGAAGAAAAAAGGCCGGGCATCGCTGCCCGGCCTTTTTTCGCCAAATGCCGCTCAGTAAGCGAGCGGATCCGGTCGCATCTGCACCCTGCCTGCATAGGATTGCGGAATCTCGGACATGAAGACCGGATCGAGTCCGTTCGTGAACCACAGGCCCCGACCTTTCCATCCCGCAGACGGATCATCTATGCGGCCGTCCACTCCCCGCGTGAACGTGATCATCGGATAGGGGATCCGGATCACGGTGAACTTCTCGGTGTCCGGCTCGAAGGCAATAAGCGAGTCCGAGTTGGTGCCGGTAACCACCACCGTGTCTTTGCCGAGACCGAGCGTGTCGAACTGGTCGACCCAAGTGTAATAGTGGAAGTTGGTTCCCTTGCCGGGGACGCCCTCGAACCGGGGTCCGGGGGTCTCCCAGAGCTTCCAGCCCTCGGGGCACTGGTCTCCATCACCCCAGGTCTGTTTACAGAGGCGCCGGTCGAAGCGCGCGAGGTGACCGCTGCCCGCCATGCCGGCCCAGATCACACCGTTCGTGTCCACGTCGATACCGCGGGCTCCCACAGCAGGCGCCGGCGGTTTGTAAACCTCGTGCTTGCGTGTCTTGGGATCGAAACGCTCGATGTAACCACGGTCGCCGTAGGTCGGGTACTTGCCGTAGGAGCCCGGCGGTATCGAGAACCAGACATCGCCCGTTGTCGGGCTGGGGATGACGCTGTAGCGGAAGCCGACGATCGGCTTGTCGGGCGCGCCATCACCGTCGCTGTCCACGACCGTCTCGGACCAGCCCTGCGCCGCCTCGAGGGTCTCGGGCCTTGCAGGATCATATTTCTTCGGGTCGAACCAGCCCACGACGTTCCCGTCGCCGTTCAGCCAGAGCATCCCCTTGTCGTCGAACTGGAGGTGGTGAGTACCAAAACAGGTATCGATCTGCTGGAACTTGCCTGTTTTCGTGTCGTAGTAACCCAACTGGCGGTGGTGGAGGTTGGCGGCAATTACAGGATCCTTGTTGCAGAAGGCCGGCATGTCCTCACCCCACTGGCGCCGCACCTGCATGGTCATCCAGACCTTGCCGGTGTCATCCATCATCGGGTTGTGCGCGTTGACCGGATTCTGGTAGGCGCCCTTGTGTGCGCTCTCCGCGCCCGGCGCCGGGCAACCCGTCAACTGTGCGCCGGAGTGGATTTCCTCCGTACCGCCCAAGGGTTTGTATGTCTGGTCACACCACGTGACCGCGTTTTCGTAGGACGGTAGCTTGATCTGCTCCCAGCTGTTGGCCGCTGGATCGAGAACCAGCAGATAGTCGTTGCCGATATCGAGACCGTAGATCTTGCCGCCCGGATAGAGCTCCGGATCGCGCTTGTCGGTCGAGATGACGTCGTGGGAATAGGTGTACTTGCCGCCGAAGCCCCACTGCGTGATCACCATGTTGCGCTCGACGCCTGCCGGCCGCGGCGGCGGCACCGCAGGTGTCGCGCCCGATGCGATCTTCTTGCCCCACACCTCGAAGGTATCGATCAGCACATCGCGGTTCATCTGCTCGGAAAGCAGATTCATCAGTCCCGCCTTCTTCAGTCCGTGGTCGAGCGCCATCCGGGAACCTGCAATGCCACGGGTGAGGGCACTGCCCTGCTGGTGGCAGATGATGCAGTTCAGTTGAAACTGACCGAGCCAGGTCTCGGGCGACTGGTAAGGGTGTTCGGCCTTAACCAGCCTTTCGGCGGAGGGCGCTTCCATCATCGCGAGCCAGTAGTTGGATGGATAAACCGCAGCGGCCTCCTGCGCGGAGCCTGCGGACTTCACCTTGAGAGAAAGCGTATCGCCGGCTTTGGCCGGAGTGCGTGAGGAATCCACGAGCCCGTAACCACGGACCCAGACCTTGAAGGCAGCATCGGGAAGTTCGGGAAGAACGAAACGGCCTTGGTCATCGGTGACCACGATCTTGCGAACGTCGGTGGGCAAGCCCGAACTCTCTGCTATGACCCATACACCTGCCTCGGGCTGGCCGCCGGCTTCGTTCAGTACGCGGCCCGAGATGTGTCCACCTGCAGCAAAGACCGGGACTGCAGAGACGAGCAACAGAATCCAGAGAACGCTTTTGACGGCCATGGCGGTGCCTCCGGCGGCAAGTGTCACAACGCGCGCCTGCGACGGCGCACAGGGTAGCCCGCCTGACCCGGGCGATCCACGGGCGCGAGCGCCAAGATTATCTGCACGGGTTTCAAAGGCTGTCAACACATCAGTTGAAAAGCAAGGGCAGCGCCCTCGCTCCCCCCACAAAAATCAATATGTGTGTTGACGCGTCAACACTGACGTTGTAAAAAGGTTCATCGGGCACGCGTCGCCGGAAGCGCTTCCCGAACCGAACCAGCCCTGACGCGACAGCCGCAACAGCTCGACGGGAAGGTGAAGGAGCCGCTTTCCGCAAGGACGCGGCACAAAAGGACTTCCGGCAGGACAGAAACCGAGACGGTCACAGACCACAACCCAGCAGGAGAATAATCGGCATGAAGATCAAACATCTCTCAGGCGTCATTTCCGCCATCACAGTCATGACGGCAATGCAGTGCAACCCGGCCATGGCGCAGACCAGCGGCGCCTCCACGACCTCGGACTCTGGCCTTGAAGAAGTCTTCGTGACGGCGCAGCGCCGCTCGGAGAACCTGTCCCGCACGCCCGTTGCAGTTGCAGCACTGAGCACGGAGATACTCAACAAGCAGGCCATCATCTCCGAAGCCGACCTCCAGCTTGCCGTACCGGGCCTCACCGTTAAGGCCGGCCAGAGCTCCAACCAGCTGAACTACGCGATCCGTGGCCAGACAGTGGACTCTTTCAGCAGCTCACGGCCCAGCGTACTGCCCTACTTCAACGAAGTGCAGGTAGGCGGCTCCGCTGCCACGGCGTTCTATGACCTTGCCTCCATACAGGTCCTCAAGGGCCCGCAGGGCACGCTCTTCGGTCGCAACTCCACGGGCGGCGCGGTGCTCATGACCACCGCAAAACCGGGTAACGAGTTCGGCGGCTACGTGAGCGGCTGGCTGGGGTGACTACGAGAACCGCAAGATCGAGGGTGCGGTCGACGTGCCGATTGTTCCGGAAAAGGTGCTGATGCGGCTCTCGGGCTATGTCCAGAAAGCCGATGGCTACCAAGAGAACCTCTTCACGGGCGACCGCGGCGGTGACATTGACCGCAAGAACTTCCGTCTGAGCCTGACCATCAATCCGTCGGATACGGTCTCCAACGAGTTCGTGCTCGACTATGCGGATGCCAGCGGCACCAGCATGATCAGCGTCGCCTACAACACGGTGCCGCTGGGCGCGAGCTTCGTCCCTACCCAACTTCTCTATTCACCGGGGCTTGACGCTGCCTTCGGCGCACCGGGTCTTTGGGATCTGTTCCTCGGCGCGCATCCGGGCACCGATCCCGATGGCTTCGAGGCGGCCGTGGCCAAGCAGCGTGAGCGAGGCCCTTACAAGGTACGCTCGGACGCGCCGAACATCCGTGAGAACGAGAACTACATCATCTCGAACATCACGACCTTCGAGATCAACGAGAACCTGAAGCTACGCAACATCTTCGGTTACACCGACATCGACTCCCAGATCGCCTCGGAGTTCGATGGCACGGAGTACCCCGCGGATTCCGGCGGCGCGATTGGGCGGACCGGTACGCTGAAGCAACTCTCGGAGGAGATCCAGCTGGTCGGTGAATCCTTCGACCAGACGCTCTCTTGGGTGGCAGGCTTCTATTATTCCGACGAGGAAGACGACACCTACTCGCTCAGCGAAATCGTCGACCTCGCCCCCATTGCCCCGGTGACGAGACAGATCAACAACGGCGAAACCACCAACGAAACCTACGCGGTCTACGGGCAGGGCACGCTCGATATCAGCGGCTGGACGGGCGTCGACGGCCTCAGCATCACTGGTGGCATGCGTTATTCCGAAGAGGACGTCGAGTTCCTGCACAAGCCCGACGATGTCTACATCGCCAACCCCGCACCGCCCGGAGCCGACTTCCAGAACCCGTTGTCCGACACCTTCGAACAGATGAGCTGGACATTCGGCATCCAGAACCAGATGAGCGACGACCTGCTGCTCTACGCCGTCACCCGCCGCAGCTACCGCAGCGGTGGTTTCAACTACTTTGCACCGCCACTGCCGGGCTTCGGCAACCAGGGCGGCGCCGAGTACGACGAAGAAAAAGCGACCGACTTCGAAGTGGGCGCCAAGTGGGAGGGCATGGCTGGCGATGTACCCGCGCGTCTGAACGTCGCTCTCTACACGATGAAAATCGAAGATATCCAGCGCTCCAATTACGTCTCGATCTTCGGCCAACTCGCGGGCATCACCGTGAATGTGCCGGAGTCGGAGATCAAGGGCGTGGAAATCGATGGCGTGATCAACCCGACGGCGTGGCTGAGCCTCGGTGCGAGCGTCGCCTACACCGATGCCAAGTTCACCGACAGCGCGGTATCCGTACTGCAGAACCCGGAAGTGAACTTCGGACCCTACCCGGATCAGCCCGACTGGTCGGGTTCGGTGTACGCAGACGTCTCCTTCCCTGTCACCGATGGCATTGAGGGCTCGTTCCGCGCCGACGTCTACAGCCAGACCTCGTCGTACTTCTCGTCCACGGGCAACACGCTCAACCCGGGCTCGAAGATCGACGGTTACTCGATCACCAACCTGCGTCTCGCCATCGAGAACGAGGACGCCGGCTGGACGGTCGCGGCCTACCTGAAAAACGCCTTCGACGAGACCTACTACGTGGGCGGCATCGGCTTCGCCAGCCTGTTCGCGGTGAACACCGTGATCCCGGGCACGCCGCGGACCTACATGGTCGAGGCCCGCTACTCCTTCTGAGTCGCGGCCGGGGTACGCTGGTGCATGCCCGGCAGGCCGGGCATGCACCTCTACCAGACATTTGCGGAGACACAACGATGGCCATGGCACAGTTCAGGCTTGACGGGCGGGTTGCGCTTGTCACGGGCGCAGGTAGCGGCATAGGCGCGGGCATCGCACGCGGGCTTGCCGAATCCGGCGCAGCCATCGCGTGCGTTGACGTGGCAGAAGCAGGCCTCGCGGAAACGGTGTCTGCCATCGAGACCGCAGGCGGGAAGGCGATTGCCGTGGTGGCGGATGTACGCGACGAAGCCGCCATGGAAGCGGCGGTCGAACGCACGCAGCGTGAGCTCGGCAAACTGAGTGCAGCTCTCAACTGCGCAGGTGTGCACGACAATGGCGCGGCCGAGAGCATGTCACGCGCGCAGTGGCAGCGCGTGGTGGACACCAACCTCACCGGCGTCTTCGTTTCCTGCCAGGCAGAAGGCCGCGCCATGCTCCGCAACGGCGGCGGCAGCATCGTGAACATCGGCTCGGTCTCGGCACACATCTGCAACCGCGGGCTGCCACAGGTGCACTACAACGCCGCGAAGGCAGGCGTTGCACACCTCTCCCGATCACTTGCTCTCGAGTGGGCCATGCAAGGCATCCGGGTGAACGTGATCAGCCCCGGGTACACGGCCACGCCAATGGCCCGCAAGCCCGAGGTGTGGGAGCAGGTGAAACACCTGATCAATGACATCCCAATGGGAAGGATGTGCGAGGTGGAGGAACTCGTAGGCCCCGCCATCTTTCTGCTGAGCGACGCGAGTTCCTACTGCACAGGTGTGGATCTCGTGGTCGATGGCGGTGCGATCCGCTGGTAGTGCTGAAGCCACGATGAACCTACCGAAACTACGTTTTGCGGAAGAAGAGTGACCATGTCCATGCCTGAACCGAAGCAGCTCCGCGCGCGGGTCGCCGAAGCGGTGGGGATCGCGAATATCCCGACGCTTGCCTGCCTGCTGGTGCAGTTGAGCGGCGATCGAGGCTGGATCGAGGGACGGTATGCACCCACGCGCACGCGCGGCCTGGAAGACAACGACACCGGCGGACTCCCGACCGGGGTTCAGGAAGAGATCCGCAGTGCGGCGATAGAGGCCATCACCGACTGGATGGCAGGCAAGGCACCCGCCCTGCCCTCCCCCGACGACGGCCTGCTGGTCGAGATGATGGGTGTTTCGCTCGGCGAGAAGATCCCGCTCGAATACGGCTCCATGATCCGGGAGGAACTCGCTCTGGGAGGCGCGATGGCGCCCCGCAGCACCGTGCCCGCAGTGCGCGCGCCGGAAGGATTCTCGGCGCTCGTCATTGGGGCAGGCATTTCGGGCATCTGCGCAGCCATCAAACTCGCGGAGGCAGGCGTGTCCTGCATCTTGCTGGAACGCAATGCGCGCCCGGGTGGCGTATGGCTCGAGAACCGATACCCGGGCGCTGCCTGCGATGTACCCAGCCATCTCTATTCCTTCTCCTTCGCACCCTACGACTGGTCACGTTTCTTTGCGGGCCGTGACGAGATCCACGCCTATCTGGAGAAAGTCGCGGCTGACCATGATGTGTTGTCAAAGGTGCGCTTCGGCTGCGAGGCCACGCAGGCGCGCTACCTGGAAGACAGCGCGCAGTGGGAAGTGGATGTGCGACTGGCAGATGGCAGCCTGCAATCGCTACGCTCGGAGATCCTGATCAGCGCCGTCGGGGCCTTCAACAAACCACGCTATCCGGATATCCCGGGTATCGACCGCTTCGCCGGCGCCAGTGCCCATACCGCACGCTGGCCTGCAGAAGGCCTCGATATGCGCGGCAAGCGCGTGGTGGTGGTCGGCAACGGCGCCAGTGCCATGCAGGTTGTGCCGGCCATCGCCGACGAAGTGGCGTCACTCACCGTGATCCAGCGCTCGCCGCAATGGGCCGCGCCCTTCCCCCGCTTCAAGGCCGAAGTACCCGAGCCCTTGCAGTGGCTGCTGCGCGAAGTGCCGCTCTATCGCCTGTGGTACCGGCTTCGCTTGAGCTGGGCCTTCAACGACAAGCAGTACGCCTCCCTGCAGAAAGACCCGGCATGGGAGCACCCCGAGCGCTCTATCAACGCACTGAACGACGCACACCGCCGCGCCCTGACAGACTACATCTCGCGGGAGCTCGGCGAGCGTCAGGATCTGTTGCCCGAGGTGCTGCCCTCCTACCCGCCCTTCGGCAAGCGCATGCTCCTCGACAACGGCTGGTTTCGGACTCTCGCACGTGAGCACGTGAAGCTTGTGACCGGCGCCGTGACAGAGGTGCTTCCCGACCGCGTCCGTACCAGCGCAGGCACCGAACACGAGGCGGACGTGCTCATCTGGGCCACCGGGTTCGACGTGGTGAATTTCCTGGTGCCGATGCGCGTGTTCGGTCGCGATGGACGCGAACTCCATGAGGACTGGCACGGCGACGATGCCCGCGCCTACCTCGGCACCGTGGTACCCGGCTTTCCCAATTTCTTCTGCCTCTACGGCCCCAACACGCAGTTCGGTCACGGCGGCAGCCTGATCACGGTGATGGAGCGTCAGATGCACTACGTGATGTCGGTGCTCAGCCAGATGTTCGCGCAACACATCACCTCGGTTGATGTGAAGCAGGAGGTACACGACGCCTACAACCGCACCGTCGACCGGCTGCATGAAGGCATGGTCTGGACGCATCGCGGCATGGACACCTATTACCGTAATTCGCGCGGGCGCGTAGTGGTGAACAACCCCTTCCGCATGGTCGATTTCTGGAAGATGGTGGAGGTCGCCAACATGGACGAATACCTCCTCACGCCCGCGACGGGAGGTGGCTGAGATGTCCCGTGACGTCGCAGTAGAGCGCCACGGCGCGGTATTGGTGGTCGCCATCGACAGGCCATCCCGGCGCAATGCCGTGAACCAGTCAGTGGCGCTGGCCGTTGCGGCGGCGATGGATACGCTGGACGCGGATCCGTCGCTGCGCGTCGGCATCATCACCGGCCGCGGCGGTTGCTTCTGCGCGGGCATGGACCTGATCGCCTTTCTCGACGGTGAGCGCCCGGAGATCGAAGGACGCGGTTTTGCCGGTGTCACAGAAACACCGCCGCGCAAACCGCTCATCGCTGCGGTCGAGGGCTTCGCGTTGGCCGGCGGCTGCGAACTCGCGCTCGCCTGCGATCTCATCGTCGCCGCAGAGGATGCAAGCTTTGGCTTGCCGGAAGTCACCCGCGGGCTCGTCGCTGGCTCCGGCGGACTGGTGCGACTTCCCCGACGTATACCGCCCGCAATCGCGCTGGAGTACGCCCTCACGGGCGAGCGCATGGATGCACGCACGGCACACGGCTGGGGTCTGGTGAATCGGCTCACTGCACCCGGCACCGCACTCGAAGGTGCGCTGTCACTGGCCGAGCGCATCGTGAAGAACGGCCCGCGTGCAGTGGACATGACCAAACGCATTATCAGCGAATCCCCCGCGTGGCCCGCAGCGGATATCTGGACCTTGCAGGCGCCGTTGGTGGAGTCGGTGCTGGCGACGAATGACGCACGCGAGGGCGTGCTCGCCTTTGCCGAGAAGCGCGAGCCGCGCTGGAGTGGGACGTGAACACGCACACCGTAGGCGTGATCGGCGGCGGCACCATGGGCACGGGAATCGCCTATGTGTCGGCGCTGGGCGGCGCTGCGGTGACCGTAGTAGAGCCCGATGCGGGCCGTGCGGCTGCAATGCAGGCCGCGCTGCAGCGCGCGGCAGCGTCCGGCGTGAAGCGCGGAAAGCTCGAGCAACAGGGCGCAGATGCCTTGCTTGCACGCATTCGTCGCGTCGCCTCCGTGGCT
>CAIXOY010000199.1 GCA_903921135.1 uncultured Gammaproteobacteria bacterium | reverse complement strand
GCCACGGTCTTCGCGACCGGCGGGGCAGGGCGCATCTACGCCTCCACCACCAACGCGCACATCAACACGGGTGATGGCATCGGCATGGCGCTGCGCGCTGGCGTGCCCGTGCAGGACATCGAGATGTGGCAGTTCCACCCTACCGGCATCGCCGGTGCGGGCACGCTCGTGACCGAGGGTTGTCGCGGCGAGGGTGGTTACCTGCTGAACAAGAACGGCGAGCGCTTCATGGAGCGCTACGCGCCCAACGCCAAGGATCTTGCCGGTCGCGACGTGGTCGCACGCTCCATGATCAAGGAGATCATCGACGGGCGCGGTTGCGGGCCGGACGGCAGTTATGTACTGCTGAAACTCGACCACCTGGGCGCGGACGTGCTCGAGTCGCGCCTGCCGGGCATCTGTGAATTGGCCAAGACCTTCGCGCACGTTGATCCGGTGAAAGAGCCGATCCCGGTCGTGCCTACCTGCCATTACATGATGGGCGGCATCCCGACCAACATCCACGGTCAGGCCATCACCCAGGATGCCAATGGTGTGGACCGGGTCATCGCCGGGCTCTACGCCTGCGGCGAGGTGGCCTGCGTGTCGGTGCACGGTGCGAACCGTCTGGGCGGCAACTCGCTGCTGGACCTGATCGTGTTCGGTCGAGCCTCAGGCCTTTTCATCGAGAAGGCCCTGCGCGAAGGCATCGATCATCGAGAAGCCTCCGACACCGATGTCGACCGCGCCATGCAGCGCCTCAACCGTCTGAACGCCTCCACCGACGGCGAGGGCGTGGCGGGCCTGCGCAAGGAACTGCAGACGATCATGCAGAACTTCTTCGGCGTGTTCCGCAACGGCCCGCAGATGCAGCACGGCGTGAAGAGCCTTGCGGAGCTGCGCCCGCGGATCGAGAACATGCACCTGAAGGACAAGTCGAACGCCTTCAACACCGCGCGTCTCGAGGCGCTGGAGTTGCAGAACCTTCTCGAAGTGGCGGAGTCCACGGCCATCGCGGCCGAGGCCCGTACCGAGAGTCGCGGTGCGCACGCCCGCGAGGACTTCCCGGACCGCGACGACAGCAACTGGCTCTGCCACTCGCTGTTTTTTCCCGAGGACAAGCGCGTGGCCAAGCGCGGCGTGAACTTCACCCCGAAGACCGTCGACACCTTCAAGCCCAAGACGCGCACCTACTGAGCAGGTCACAGCCATGTTGCAAGTGAGTGTTTACCGCTACAACCCCGAGACCGACGAGAAGCCCTGGATGCAGGACATCCAGGTCGACACGGGCGGCAAGGACCTCATGGTCCTCGATGTACTCGAACTGCTGAAGGCGCAGGACCCGTCCCTCACCTATCGCCGCTCCTGCCGCGAGGGTGTGTGCGGTTCCGACGGCATGAACATGAACGGCAAGAACGGCTTGGGCTGCATCACGCCGCTCTCGCAAACCGTGAAGGCCGACCGCCTGGTGCTGCGTCCCCTGCCAGGTCTGCCGGTCATCCGTGACTTGGTGGTGGACATGACGATGTTCTATCAGCAGTACGAGAAGGTGAAGCCGTACCTGATCAACGAAGAACCCGCGCCCGCGATCGAGCGGCTGCAGTCTCCCGAGGAGCGCGCCAAGCTCGACGGTCTCTACGAGTGCGTGCTCTGTGCCTGCTGCTCCACGGCCTGCCCCTCGTTCTGGTGGAATCCCGACAGGTTCATCGGTCCCTCGGGGCTGTTGCAGGCCTACCGCTTCCTCGCCGACAGCCGCGATACCGCGACGGCTGAGCGCCTTTCCGAACTGGACGACCCCTACAGCGTGTTCCGCTGCCACGGCATCCAGAACTGCGTGCAGGTCTGCCCCAAAGGCCTGAACCCCACGCAGGCCATTGGCCACATCCGCAACATGCTGCTCGAGCGGGGCACCTGAGGCCCGCTGTCCACACGCGTCGGGCGGCATCCCTGCCCGGCGCGTGGTCTTTCCCCCCCCGCCTTTGGACGAATTCCGCCAATCTCTTCCCGATTCGTAGTGCGCCTGCCGCGCAGCGCGTCTAAAATTCGCGCGTGCCGGATTTCCCCGGCTTCCGTGCGTTTCCGGAGTACCGAGGCAAGGACACATGCAGCAAGGCATCATGGAGTTGCTGTGGCGCAGCTCGCACATCTCGGGTGGCAACGCGGTGTACGTCGAGGCTCTCTACGAGTCCTACCTGCGTGACCCCAACGCGATCCCGGCCGAATGGCGGGATTACTTCGATCGCCTGCCGCAGGTCAACGGCACGCACGCCGACATCCCGCACTCCACGGTACAGGAACACTTCACCCTGCT
>CAIXOY010000198.1 GCA_903921135.1 uncultured Gammaproteobacteria bacterium | reverse complement strand
CCGATTTTCTCGCCGATGGCGTGGTTGTGGTGGCTGGGCACCAGCGCGAGGACCTTGCGCCCGCTGCCGAGCTTCAGCGTGTACATGATCTCCGCGCCGCGGAAGGCCTTGTGCACAACTTCGGCCTGCAGGGATGAAGTGTCGTCGTGGATGATGTCGTCCGGGCGCAGCAACACGTCGGCGGTGCAGCCTTTGCCGCATTCGGCACAGCCCTTGCGGCAAAGGTCCGGGATCGAGCCGTTCAGCACGCCGAGCTCGATCTCGACCTGCAGGTGGCTGAGGACCTGTGCGGGGAGGAATACCCCCTGGCCCACGAAGTCGGCCACGAAGCGGCTGGACGGGCGGTGGTACAGGTTGTAAGCCGTGTCCCATTGCTCGATCCGGCCGGCGTTCATCACGCCGATCTCGTCGGCCATGGCAAACGCCTCGTGCTGGTCATGGGTGACCAGCACGGCCGTTGCGCCGCTCGCCTTGATGATTTCGCGCACTTCAAGGGAAAGCCGTTCCCTGAGGTCCACGTCCAGGTTGGAGAACGGCTCGTCCATCAAAAGCAGGTCGGGGCGCGGCGCAAGCGCGCGCGCCAAGGCCACGCGCTGCTGCTGCCCGCCGGAGATCTCGTGCGGATAGGCGTCGGGCGATTCGCCGAGGCCGACCAGCGCGATCAGTTCCTCGACGCGCGCGCGGCGTTCGGCTGTGCCCATCGAGCGCAACCCGAAGCCGATGTTCTCCGCGATCGTGAGGTGGGGGAACAGGGCGTAGTCCTGGAACACCATGCCGATGCGCCGTTTCTCCGGGGGAATGAGCCGATCGGGCGAGGAGGCCACGGTGCCGGTGAGCAGGATCTCGCCGGCAGTCAACGCCTCGAATCCTGCAATGCACCTGAGGAGCGTCGTTTTCCCGCAGCCGCTCGGGCCGAGGATGCAGCCGATGCTCCCGCGCGCAAGGCTGAACGACAGCCCGCGCACCACTTCATGGGTGCCGTAGGCGTGCGCGGCGTTGCGCACTTCGAGGACGGGATGGGGGGCAGGAGCATTCACTAGATGATAATCATTCCCATTTTCGTTGTCCGCGTCAAGGCCGGCTGATAAGATCTTCCGGATTTTAAAGATCTTTCAGGCAGTTTCCCGCGTGACGCATCCAACCACTTTAGCCACCACTGGGGTAGCCGCATTGCCCAGGATCAAGGTTTCCCTGCTCGACCTCGGCGCCGGGGCGATCGCCCTGCTGATCGCGCTGCCGATGCTGTTCGTGGTGCTGAACCTGCTTGTGCCGCGCGCAGAAACCTGGGCGCACCTCGCCTCGACGGTCCTGCCCGGGTATGTCCTGAATACCGCGCTGCTGTCCGTCGCAGTCGGCGCAGGGGTTGCGGTTCTCGGCGTCGGCTGCGCGTGGCTCACCAGCCTGTGCCGGTTCCCCGGGCGGGCGTTTTTCGCGTGGGCGCTGGTTCTCCCGATTGCCATGCCTGCGTACGTGATGGCCTACGCCTATACGGACTTCCTGCAGTTCTCCGGGCCGCTGCAAACGGCGCTGCGTGGCTGGACCGGCTGGCGGGCGGGGGACTACTGGCTGCCGGAAATCCGCTCCCTCGGCGGGGCGGCATTCGTCCTGGCCTCGGTCCTGTATCCCTATGTGTACCTGCTTGCGCGCACCGCTTTCCTGGAACAGTCGGGTTCGAGCTTCGAGACGGCCAGGGTGTTGGGCATGGGGCCGTGGCGGACGTTCTTTCGCGTGGCCCTGCCGCTTGCACGCCCCGCAATCGTTGCAGGCGTGGCATTGG
>CAIXOY010000197.1 GCA_903921135.1 uncultured Gammaproteobacteria bacterium | reverse complement strand
GTCGGGGGCATGGCCCCCTCCCACAGGCAATTGTCGGGGGCATGGCCCCCTCCGACAACCGTGCGCCACCGGGATGGCTCAGCGCCGCGGCTTCTTGCGGATGCGAGCACTCTTGCGGGTGCGTTCGCTGAACTCGGGCGGCTTGCCGCGCACCCACGCAAGAAACTGCGCCATGGCCGGGTGCGCCTGCAATGCGTCTACAGTGCAGTACTCGCGCGCCAACTCGCTCTCGGTGAGCAGCGCATGAATCTGCCGGTGGCAGATACGGTGCAGGTATTCGGTGTGGCGTCCGCCGTGCGAGCGTGGCACCAGATGGTGCGCGTCACGCTGGGAGGGCGGAATCACGCGATCGCACAACGGGCACAGCAGCGCCTCGGGCCGCCGCGGCAAGCTCCCGGGATCAGGCATGGATTTGCGGCGGATGCGGCCTGACACGGCTCCCTTCCCGGCATGGCTGGACGACGCCGTATACGGAACGAGCGCGCAGCCCGCACCACAAAACAGCGTCACGCCAGAACAGACATCTCCCCGCACCAACGGTGGTGGCTAGCCTGCCCCGCGGCAGCTATCGTAACGGCCGGTCATCCGCCGGAGCAGCACCCGTGAAACGCAGATCCCTCGTGCAGGCCGCAACGCTGGGCGGCGCTGCTGCCATCGCCGCGCCGGCCATCGCCAGCGGCAAGAAGGAATGGCGCATGGTCACCAGCTGGCCCAAGGGACTGCCGGGCCTTGGCACGGGCGCCGAGCGCCTTGCGGCCAACATCACCGCCATGTCGGGCGGACGGCTCACGGTGAAGGTCTACGGCGCGGGCGAACTGGTGCCGGCGCTCGAGTGCTTCAGCGCGGTGGCCAGCGGCACGGCGCAGATGGGCCACGACGGTGCCTACTACCACACGGGCAAATCCGAGGGCACGGCCTTCTTCACCGCCTTCCCCTGGGGCTTCACCGCCGACGAGATGGACGCCTGGGTGCGCTACGGCAACGGTCAGAAACTCTGGGACGAGCTCTACGCGCCCTTCGGCATCCGCGCTTTCCTCGCCGGCAGCACAGGCACACAGATGTTCGGCTGGTTCCGCAAGGAAGTGCGCTCGCTGGAGGATCTCAAAGGCCTCAAGTTCCGCTCGCCGGGCAACCAGGGCCGCATCCTGCAGAAGCTCGGCATGACGCCCGTCACGCTGCCGGGCGGCGAGATCTTCCCCGCGCTGCAATCCGGCGCCATCGACGGCGCCGAGTGGATCGGGCCTTACAACGACCTCGCGCTCGGCTTCTACCAGGTTTGCAAGTACTACTACTCGCACGGCTACCACGAACCCGGCGCCGCACTGCAGCTGATGATCAACGAGCAGGCTTGGCAATCGCTTGACACCGAACTGCAGGCGATCGTGCGCACCGCCTGCGACGCGGCCTACAAAGACACGTTGGCCGAGTTCAACGCCCGCTCGGGCCCGGCGCTGCGCACGCTGGTGCAGGACCACGGCGTGATCGTGCGCGGGCTACCGGAAGACGTGCTGATGGCCTGCGGCGAGAAAGCGAACGAGGTGCTGAACGAAATCCACGCGGGCGACACCTCGCCCAACCGCATCGTGCAGCGGATCATCGAGGACTTCCTCGCCTTCCGCAAAGACATCATCCCGTGGTCGCGCATCGGCGAGCAGGCCTTCATGAACGCGCGGCAGTTGCCCTTCGAGTTCGCCCTTAAGGGCTGAGCCTCAGGGCAACAGCTCGCGGAAATCGTCCATCCATGGCGCCTCGCGCGGGGTGCCGGGCGCGGGGAAAAGATCGCTGAAATCATCCGTCACCGGTGAACCCGCGCGCGTGGCCGGCGCTTCATCGGCGGCAGAAGGCGCGGCGAGTTCAGCAGGCTTCACGTCGAATAGCTTCGAGGGCAACCACGTCGCCATCGACGGAATGCTCCACACCAGCGCGAGCCCCAGCACCTGCAGCCCCACGAAGGGCACCACGCCGCGGTAGATGTCGATGGTCTGCACCAGCTTGCCCGCCACGCCACGCAGATAGAACAGCGCGAAACCGAAGGGCGGCGTCAGAAAACTCGTCTGCAGGTTCACGCCGATCATCACGCCCAGCCACACCGGATCCACGCCCATGCGTATCAGCGCGGGCGCGGCGATGGGCACGACGATGAAAATGATCTCGAAGGTGTCGAGGAAAAAGCCCAGCAGGAAGATCACCAGCATGGTGGCCAGCACCGCCGCAAAGGCACCGCCCGGCATCGAGGCGAGCGCATCGTGCACGAGGTTCTCGCCACCGAGGCCGCGGAACACCAGACTGAACACGCTCGCGCCCAGCAGGATCACGAAGACCATCGAGTTGATGTTCAGCGTGGCGCGCATCACCTCACGGAGCATCGCCATGTTCAGCTGGCGATTGGCAGCGGCGAGCACCATGGCACCCACCGCTCCCACCGAGGCCGACTCCGTGGGCGTGGCGATACCCGCAAGGATCGAACCCAGCACCGCCAGGATGAGCGCGAGCGGTGGCGCGAGCGCGCGCAGGGCGCGGCGTGCAAGGCCCGCGCGCTCGGCATCGGTCATGGCGAGTGGCGGGCAGGAGGCGGGATCGGTGATGGCCTTGAACACGATCCACGACAGGTACAACCCCACCAGCAGCAGCCCCGGAATCATCGCGCCCGCGAAGAGCTGACCGACCGAGATGGGCTCCGGCGCCATGTTGCCGAGCGAGAGCTGCGCCTGCTGATTCGCGCCCTGCAGGATGTCACCCACGAAGATCAGCACGGTGGAAGGCGGGATGATCTGCC
>CAIXOY010000196.1 GCA_903921135.1 uncultured Gammaproteobacteria bacterium | reverse complement strand
TGCGGCGGATTGAAGTTGAGATCGGCGGCGTTCAGCCCCGCCGGCGCGGACTGCTGCATCTGGAGTGCTTCCCCGTGACTGTGTCGGGCGGCTGCCCGCGGGCGGGAAGTGTCGGGGCTGGAAGGGATCTGCGACAAGGGCGCCGCATACCGCACGGGCATAAAAAAACCCGCAACCACCAGAGGCGGCTGCGGGTTGGAGGAAAGCGCTCCGGATTTACTTGCGCTTCTTGGCTTCTGCCGGATCCATCACGTCGACGCCCGTGGCGTTGCCGTCCAACACGTCGGCGGTGACTTCGGGGGCCGGGGCCTCGACCGCGCCACCGTCGACGACGCCGGTCAGGTTACGGCACTCCATGCACCCTTCCGTGCCGCGGGTCGGCCCGGTGTCGGTGGATGTGGTCGTCATGTAGATCAGCGAATCGTCGACTTTTTCCGGATTTTCATCGGTGCTGCCGGTGTCCTCGACTGCGCCCGCGTCATCGCCGCCGTCATCCGTTGCGACTTCGCCCACGACGGGATCAACCGCGGTGTCGTCCACTGCGCCGTCTTCCACGGCGGTGTCTTCCACCACCTGCTCATCCGTCAGTTCCACGACCTTGTCGACGGGGTAGAGGACCAGTTCCTCGGTCTCGAGGGCCGGATCGACCACTTCGCCGGTGCTGACGTCTTCGGGCATGGGGTCAACGATAATCTCGGGCTCTACGGTGACGGCATCCGGACCCTCAACGGCCTGGGGGGCGTCCTCTGCCTGTGCTACGGCAACGCCGAGCGTGGCGCTGGCGGCAATGATGAAAAGGCTCAGCTTGCGCATGTGTGTTGTCTCCATTTGGGGTGTGAGGTCCGGAGTTGCGGCGCGGTGGCCGCTCTCCCTGCATCAAGACACGCCGGTGGTCTTGCAAAGGTTCCATCGGCTGCGAAAAGACCTTGGGGCATCTCAGTAACGCCACTCGATGCCGGCCATCACGGTGTGACGGTCGTGATCGTAGTCGTCGACGTTGGAGCGGTTGTCCGAGAAGCGGTAGTCGAGCAGCAACCCCCAATTGCGCCCGGCCTGGAAGCGCAGCGAGGCGCCGAGTTGCAGGAGGTCGTCCCGGCGGCGGTCTGCGCCGAGCGGATCGTCATCCTTGTAGCGGCTGCGGCGGACGGACGCGCTGAGATCCGATGTGATGCGCGGCGTCAGCGTCTTGCCCGCACGCACGAAGGGTCCGTGCCGCAGCGGCGCCTGCCCGTAGACCACATCGGCCTCCACGCCGTCGCCCTGCGCGCTTTGCTCCAGCTCGTAGCCCACGCGCCATTGCAGGCCTGCCAGCGTGAACTCCTGCATGGCCAGTGCCCGCTGACGGCTGCCGTCCAGATAATCGAAGCTGTTGTCTGCGTATACGTGCGCCGGCTGGTAACGCAGGCGCAGGCTGGAATTACCCACGCGCCGTACGCCCTCGAAGCCCAGCCCCACGGACTGCACCAGGTTGCTGTCGCGCAGCAGGATGGATTCGGTCTCGGCCGATACCGACAGCCGCCAGGCCCCGGGCCGCCAGCTGCGCCGGAACCCGAGTTGCAGCGAGCTCTGGTCCAGCTCGTCGTCGGTTTCATAGTTGCGGTGGAAGGCCGTGGCGCGGAGGTCGTACTCGCCCTCCCACGACAGGGGATAGAGCCCCTGTCCCACCAGGTCGACATACGCGGATTCCGGATCCTGCCCCTGCAGATCGACGGATTTGGCCACCCGGTTGCGGTTGTCGTCGAAGCCCAGACCGCCCATGAGATAGGCCGTAGGCACGCGTGCCTCAGGGCGCTCGCCGAGTTGCGCGAGCGCGGCGCGCGCCAGATCCCGCAGCCGCCTGGAATCCCCCGCCGCAGCGGCGCGCAGGTGCCGTGCGGCGCGATCGTTCTGCCCGAGCCGCGCGGCGACCAGGCCCAGGTGGTACTCGGCAATGGCGTTCATGTCGGGCGCTGCGCGAATGGCGAGGAAGTTTTTGCGCGCGGCCTGGTACTGCCCGAGGCGGTACTGGCTGAGGCCCAGATTGAAGCGGACGCTGGCGTCTTCCGGGGCATCGGCTGCTGCTTGGGTGAAGTGCGCCAGCGCGGCCGCGAAGTCACCCTTCCGGTATGCGGCCACACCCTGCTCCATGGGCGTGGGTGCGGGCGTGGGCGTCTGCGCCAGTGCGCACGACGCGCCCAAAAGCAGAGCGAGCAGCGCAGCTGCTAAGGGGGCAGTCTGATTCTGGAGCATGCGTTTCAGGCGTCTGGTCTCGTCAGCGTAGCGGTGTGGTGATGCCCGGATGCGGGCCCTCTAAAGTGTACAGTCGCCGGCCCTCATCGCGGCGGATTGATGGGCTCTGCGCCGGTGTCGACGGTGTCGACCGCCGGTGAGGCTTCGCGGGCTACCGACGCGCCGGTGTCCTGCAGCAGTTCGGCCGCACGGGCGTTGCGCTCGGATTCGATGCCGGGCAGGTCCTGCTCGGCGGGCACCGGCAATGCCATCCGTGGCAGCGCGATGCGCGAGGTGGCCCGGGCCGCGTTCTCGCCCGCATCCATGACGTCCATCTCCAGGCCCTGAAGGCCGCTCTCGGCATGGACCGAGGCGCTGAAGAGCAGGGCCGCCAGCAGTGAGAAGCGCGTGCGATCAGACATCGGTGTTCTCCGGTGCGGCGGGCACGACGCGCACGGCGAACTCCCGTTTTTCGCTGCCGTGGTTCAGGGTGGCGGTGAGCACGCCGCCGCGGCCGTGCACCTGCACGGGCAGCTCCAGCAGGTTGGGGCCCGCCTGGATGTCGGACTGCCACACCAGATGCCGCTGCCCGGGGTAACCGGAGAGCTCCACGCCTTCCGGAAGGTTCAGTTCGATGGTGACGCCGGCGATCGCGTCCTCGCTGCGGAAGACGAGCCGCACGGGCTGATCCGAGACTGCCATGACCTCCGGCAGGCTCTGGCGCCCGAACCACATGCCCGTGGCAAGCAGCAGGCTTGCCGCCAGCGCACCGCCCAGCCATGCGGGCACGCGGCTGCGGGGCGCGGCCGGTTGCACCGCGGGTTGCGCGGCGTGTGCGGCAGCCAGCACGCGATCGGCAAAGCCCGCGCGGGCAGGCGCCACGGGCAGCGCCGCCAGCTGCGCCTGCAGCGCACGCATGGCGTCGCGCTCCAGCGCGCAGTCCTCGCAGCCGCGCAGGTGCTCGGCCAGCGCGGCCTCGGCCAGATGCTCCAGCGATCCATCGATCTGCTCCTCGAGGAGCAGCCGGGCACGGGTGCAGTTCATACAGCGAACCTCGCTACGGAAAGGGGCGTGGCGCCGGCGGAGGGTTCCTCCAGCAGGGCGCGCAGATTGGCCCGGCCGCGGTGCAGCCGGGACTTGAGGGTGCCAATGGGCACGGAAAGCTGCTCGGCGAGTTCATCGAGGGTGTAGCCCTCCATGTCGTGCCAGGCGATCAGGGCGCGGTGGTCGTCCGAGAGCGTGGCCAGCGCCAAGGCCAAGCGCTGTTCGCGCTGGCTGCGCTCCACGGCCTGCTCGGGGGAGTCGGAGAACTCGTCGGCGATGGCCTCCAGCACCCCGTCCTCGGTGAGCGGGCTGCCGATGGCGGCCTCTTGCCGGCGGCGCTGGCGGGTCTGGTCGATGTACAGGTTGTAGAGCGCCCGCGCCATCCACGGGCCGGGCAGGTCCAGCAGGGCGAGGCGCTCGGCCTGCGGCAGCAGCTTGATCAGCAGGCTCTGGACGAGGTCTTCGGCGTCCTCGCGGGACTGGGTGAAGCGGTAGGCGAGCCGGTACAGACGGTCCAGATGCGGGCGCACGAGGGCGTCGAAACCCGACCCCTGCACAGGCGCTGCTGTTGGACTGAACCACTTCATGGCTCTAGACACGCTCGTTGGGTGATTCAGGTTCCATCTGTCCCGGCATCGGCGTCGGGTGACCGCTACGCGAAGGCTTATTATGATCGCCCGGACCCCCGACCACACAGTGCCCTGTCCGGAGTGCCCTCTTGCGAAAACTCCTCAAATTCCTCCATACCCTCGGCGCGATCGGCTTCGCCGGTGCCATAGCGGCACAACTCGTCCTGGTGTCCATCTCCCCGGAACCTGCCGATCTCGCGGGCTATGCCCTGATGCGCGAAGGCATCGCGGCCATCAGCAAATGGGTGCTGTTCCCGTCGATGGCTGCGGTGGTGGTGAGCGGCCTGCTCGCCATGGCGTTCAACCCTGCCTACCACGATGTGTTCTGGGCGTGGGTGAAGCTGCTCTTCGGCATCTCGGTGTTCGAGGGCACGCTGGTGGGTGTGCACGGCCCGGTGATGCGCGAGGCCGCGAAGGCAGCCGAGGCGCTGGCGGGCAAGATCCCCGTGAGCGAGCTCGGCCACACGATGCACAACGAGTCGGGGGCGATGCTCACGATCTTTGCCGTGGCGATGCTGAACGTGGTGCTGGGGGTGTGGCGGCCGAAGTCGTTGTGTGGGAAGGGCGCCAAGGCGAGTCACGAGGAGAAGGCTGAGGCGGGGTAGCCCTCTTGTATCGGCGCCTTGTTGTCACCGAATCTGCGCGGGTATGATCGATCGTCATACTGCAGGACTTCATTATGAGCCAGACAAAGGTCGCGATCACCATTGAAGAGGGCGTTCTCGCCAGAGTGGACGCACTGGTCAGGCGCAAGGTTTTCAGTAACCGCAGCAGGGCGATCCAACAGGCTGTTCAGGAGAAGTTGGAGCGTATGGAGCAGAACCGGCTGGCAGAGGAGTGCGCCAAGCTCGATCCGCTGTACGAGCGGTCTCTGGCAGAGGAAGGATTGTCCGAGGAGTTGGACGCGTGGCCAAAATATTGAGGGGAGAGATCCGCTGGGCTGATTTGAATCCCGTCAAAGGGCGGGAGCAGTTTGGTGAGCGTCCGGTGGTGATATTGAGCCACGACATTTTCAACGAGCGCTCGGGCACGGTCATCGCCATGGCGCTCACCAGCCAGGAGCAGCGTGCCGGTTTCCCGCTGACGCATGAGCTCGAGAGCCCAAGACTCCCCAAACGTTCCTGGGTGAAGATCGGCCAGATCCGGACGCTCTCGACGGAGCGGATTGGCCGGAAGCTGGGCTCCGTAGCGCCAGAAGAGTTGGCGCATCTCGTCGAGGGTCTCAACGAAATCATCGGGAGCTGATGGCATGTACGAACTCCAACCTGCTGTCATCCAGTGCCCCTGTTGCTGGGAGCAGATCGAGATCCTTGTGGATTGCTCCATAGACTCGCAGGAATACGTCGAGGACTGCAGCGTCTGCTGCCGGCCGATCGTCATCACGGCGCATGCTTGGGAGGGTGAGTTGAGCGGTGTGGACGTGCGTTCGGAGGACGACTGAGTCTGCTTGCAGTCCCCGTCTCAATCCCTGAACCGCTTCACCAGATCCCCGTACGCATCGATCCTGCGATCCCGCAGGAAGGGCCAGATGCGGCGCACATCCTCGCTGCGGCCCAGATCGATATCTGTCAGCAAGACCTCTGCGCTGTCCCCGGAAGCCACCGACAGGAACTCCCCCTGCGGCCCCGCCACGAAGCTGTGGCCCCAGAAGTCGAGCCCCGGCGCCTGTGCGTCCGGCGAGGCCTCGTGCCCGATGCGGTTCGCCACCAGCACGGGCAGCCCGTTTGCCACGGCGTGTGCGCGTTGCACCGTCACCCACGCTTCGCGCTGGCGGGTTTTCTCGGCGATCTCGTCGCGCGGGTCCCAGCCGATCGCCGTCGGGTAAAGCAGCAGGTCCGCGCCGGCGAGCGCCATCAGGCGAGCTGCTTCGGGGTACCACTGGTCCCAGCACACCAGCACGCCCAGCTTGCCCACCGAGGTGGAGATCGGCGTGAAGCCCAGATCGCCCGGCGTGAAATAGAACTTCTCGTAGTAGGCCGGATCGTCGGGGATGTGCATCTTGCGGTAGCGCCCCGCGATGCTGCCGTCGTGCTCGAACACTACTGCGGTGTTGTGATACAGACCCGGCGCACGCCGCTCGAAGAGCGAACTCACCAGCACCACGCCGCACTCGCGCGCCAGCGCGCCGAAGAATTCCGTGCCCGGCCCGGGGATGGGCTCGGCCATGTCGAAGCAGGCCACGTCTTCGGTCTGGCAGAAGTAGGGTCCGGCATGCAGTTCCTGCAGCAGCACTAGTTTCGCGCCAGCGGCCGCGGCCTCGCGGACCATGCGCGCGGTGGTGGCAAGGTTCGCCTCGCGGTCGGGGCCGCAGGCGTGTTGCAGGCAAGCGGTGCGCAGGATCTTGGTCATCGTTGGGCTCCGGGTATCAGGGCGCGAGTGTGCCGGCGGGCAGTTGCATCGTCACGCAGTGCAGCGAGCCGCCCTGCGCGATCAGCGGCAGGCAGTCGATGCCGATCACCTCGCGGCCCGGGAAGGCACCGCGCAGGCGCTCAAGCGCCACAGCGTCGTTGGCATCGCGGTAGGTGGGCACCAGCACGGCACCGTTCAGGATCAGGAAGTTCGCGTAGGTGGCGGGCATGCGCCGTCCGTCTGCGTGGCGTTTGGCCGAGGGCCAGGGCAGCGGCACCAGCTGATAGGGCTCGCCTGCTGCGGTGCGAAGTGCTTTTACCTCGGCCTCCATCGCAGCGAGTTCCGCGAAGTGCGGGTCTGCTGCGTCGTCGCAGCGCTGGTAGGCGAGGGTGCGTGTGTCGCAGAGCCGCACCAGGGTGTCGATGTGGCCGTCGGTGTCGTCGCCTTCCAGCTGCCCGTGATGCAGCCACAGCACGCGCTGCAGGCCGAAGGCGGTCTTGAGTTGCGCCTCGATGGCGGCCGTATCAAGCGAGGGATTGCGCCCTGCGTGGTGTTGGCACTCGTGCGTGGTGATCAGTGTGCCGGCGCCGTCGGACTCGAGGCTCCCGCCTTCGAGCACGAAGGCGATCGGCTCGCGCGCCGCAGCGCCGAAGACGCCGGCCTCGTGCAGGCGCGCGCTCAGGGCATCGTCCAGCGCAGCCTCGAACTTGCCGCCCCAGCCGTTGAACACGAAATCGAGCAGGTGCGGCGTTCCAGCGTCATAAACGGTGATGGGGCCGTGATCCCGCGCCCAGGTATCGTTGGAGGGGGCGATCACTGCGCGTACACGAGCCATGTCCAGGCCCGCTGCCTCCAGCAGTGACTCGACGTGGGCGAGGTGTGCGGCATCACGCGCCACCAGCAGGAGTTGCTCGCGGGCGCAGACCGCCACGGCAATCGCCACGAAGACAGGCTCCACCTCGTGCAGGGTGGGCGCCCAGTCGCTGTCGTCGTGCGGCCACGTGAGCATCACCGCGTCCTGCGGCTCCCATTCGGCAGGCAGCCGTCGAGCGGCGCTCTCGCGTGGCATATTCATTCCCGGGTGTTCTCCAGTGCAGGTTCTGTGCAGCATCGGATGCCGGCGCTGCCGTGGCCGGTTTAGGATAGCGGCGCCGTGTGACGCTCCACCTTCCCGACCAGCACGCCCATGAAAACCCGAATGCTGACATGGCCGAGGCGCCCGGCGCGAGTATTGCTCGCCGGGCTGCTGCTGTGCGCGTCGTGTGTTGCGGGTGCGTCTGACAAGGCGCTGACGCTGGAGATCGAGGGGCTCGACAAGCCCACCGCCCACAACCTGCGCCTGCACATGGGCAAGCTCGACCCCGCTCTCGCCACGCAGCCCGCGCGCCTCGAGCGTATCCTGCGCGCCGACATCGACGACGCGTTGCAGCCCTTCGGCTGGTACGAGTCCACCTTCAGTGTGCAGTCGGTCAAAGGCAAACAGGTGCTGCGCGTGACTACTGGTCCGCGCATCGCGTGGGTGGCGGCCGATATCCGCGTCGACCCCGAGGCGCGTGATCTGCCTGCCGTGATCGAGCTGCTGAAGAAGATGCCCTTCGCGCCCGGCAGCCCGTTGCTTCACGCCGATTACGACGCCCTGCGCGAGGAATTGCTGCAAGCCTGCCGCCGTGCGGGCTTCTTCAAGCCGAAGTTCCGGCGCGCGGAATTGCGTGTCGACGTGGCGCGGCGCGAGGCGCAGGCGGTGCTCGATCTTGCTGCGGGCCCGCGTACACGCTTCGGCGATATCCTGCTCTCGGGTTCGCAGCTCGATGCCGCTCTTCTCACGGGGCTCGCGCCTTTCCGCAAGGGAGACTGGTTCGACGCGGTACAGATGGCGCGCTTCGAACAGCGCCTGCGCGACACGGGCTATTTCAGCGAGCTGGTGGTGCGCGTGCGGCGCAGCGATGCCGAGGTGGCGGATATCGAGGTCCTTGCCGCCGACGTCACCGAGAGCCGCTATGACGTTGGCGCAGGCTTCAGCACGGACTCCGACCTGCGGCTGCGCTTCGGGCGCGACTCGCCGCTGCTCAATGCGCGGGGCGATGCGCTTTCCATCGACGCCGAGCTCTCACGCACGCGGCAGTCGCTGGAATCGACCTGGCGGATTCCGCACACCGATCCGCTGGACGATGTCTTCGAAGTGACCACCGGTCTGCAGGGCAAGAGTCTGGAGGACACGGAATCCCTCACCATGACCAGCGGTGTCGCGCACGCCATGAAGGTCTTCGGCGACTGGTCTTACCGCTACGGCATCAGCGCCGAGCTCGAGCGCTACACCGTGGGCAGCGAGACGCAGAAAGACGTGGCCTACCTGCTGCCTGCCACGAGCATCTCGCGCACCGTCCTGGCACAGGGGCTGGATCCGCAGACGGGCAGCAGCCTGTGGACCTCGCTCGACTTCAGCGCCAATGCGGCAGGCGCTCCTGCCAACTTCGTGCGCTGGCGTGGCGGGGCGGGCTTGCTTCGCTCGCTGCACGATGACAGGACGCGCATCCTCGCGCGGGCCGAATTCGGCGCGATCTGGACGGACGCCTTCAATGAGATTCCGGCATCACTGCGCTTCTATGCGGGCGGTGACCGCAGCATCCGCGGCTACGACTACCAGACCCTCGCGCCCCGCGACGCCAACGGCAAACTGCTGGGCGGGCGATATCTGGCGGTGGGGAGCCTCGAGATCTCGAGGCGCGTGCTCCCCAACTGGCGCGTCGCAGCCTTCGTGGACGGCGGCGGGGCGTTCACCGAGCACAACGATGACCTCTATC
>CAIXOY010000195.1 GCA_903921135.1 uncultured Gammaproteobacteria bacterium | reverse complement strand
CTCCCTTGCCCACGCGGCTCACGGAGCGCAGGTCGATCCGGCTGCCCGAGGGCGTGGCGCGGACGCGTATCGCGACGTCATCGACGAAACCGAACCAGAAGGTTGTCTGGCTGGCCTCCAGCGTGCCCGCGCCAGCGTCCTCCGCGTGTATCTCCCAGCGCAGTTGCTGGGCAACGTTCCGCGCGCGCTCCAGAGCCTCCGCTGGTGCTAGCGGGCTGTCGATGCTTTTCAGGTCCGGATAGCCCGCCGACTGCAGTGCGTCGATCTCCGCGCCGCGCTCGAGCGGATTGGCATCCGGCCCGCGCCGCGCGGCGGCCGTGGCGAACTGCGGCGGATCGGCGAGATCCGTGCTGATGTCGTGGATCACAGGCAGTTCGCCCGCCGGCAGCACCACCAGCGCGCCGGCCATCACCGGTGCGAGCGCGACGCCGGCGATGGCCGCGGTGAGCGGGCGGAAGGCGCGCAGCGGAGCGCGGAAGAACAGGAACAGCAGCACGCAGAGCAGGATGGCCGAGCCCAGCACTGCAAGTGCGGTCAGCGGCAGCCCGATCTGCCAGCGCAGCAGCCCGAAACGTGTGGCGATAGGCACCAGCGGCAGCGCTGCGAGCAGCGCGAGTGCGAGCGGCCCGCACATGCGCAGGCTGGTGGGGATGCGGGGTGAGTCCATGCGGTGTGTCCTGTCTCAGGGTGTGGCGGGTCGGGTGCCTGCGCCGAGGGCGAGCGCGGCATCCATGAAAGCCGTCTGCCGCTCTCCCAGATAGGGCGCGACCAGCGCGGCGACCTGCAGCACACCGTCGTAGATGGGCTGTGCGTCGGTCTCGTCGCGGGCAGAGAGCAGGTTGTCGAAATTCATCGAGTAGGTGAGCGTGAGCGCGATGGCGCGCGAGAGCAACTCGATGCGCGCGTCGTCTGCCTGCAGCATGCCGGCCGCGCGCATCTGCTGGCAGGCGGCGCGGGCAGCCTCGCGTTTCAGCTGTATCAGCCGGCGGAAGGGGCGCTGTATGCCCTCGTAGCGCTGCATGATCAGCGAGATGTTGCGGTACAGGAAACGGTAGGCGTGCAGGTGCTCGAAGACCACCACGAGGTAGTAGCCGTACTCGTCGATGGGCACTCGCCCCGATTGCGGCCCGCGGAGGATCGTTTGCGACTGTGCGTGGAAGCGCGCGAAGAGCTCGCCCACGAGTTCTTCCTTGCCGCGGAAGTGGTAATAGAGATTGCCCGGGCTGATGTTCATCTCGTTGGAGATGTCCACCGTGGCCACGTTGGGTTCGCCCTCGCGGTTGAACAGCTCCAGACTGACCTGCAGGATGCGCTCACGCGTCTTCATCGGGCCACAGTAACCGTATGCGCCCGGTGATGCCAGATGCTAAGGTTCCCGCAGGCACAGACCCGCAGAGCGAGGTGATTCGCATGGCCCGCGCGCCCCGGCAGAAAGCAGTGGAACAGGCTGAGAGCCTCGCCCGCAGGATTTGGCTCGCAGGGCTCGGCGCCTACGGCCAGAGCCTGGAAGATGCGCAGCAGCACCTCGATCGCGCGGGCGGCGAAGCCTCCAGGTTGTTCCAGGACCTGGTCGAGAAAGGCCAGCGCATCGAAGAGCAGAGCCGCAGCGGCATCCGCAAGAGCATCGACGATGCCCGCAGTGCCATCAGCGATCATGTGGGCAGCAACGCGCGCAGCGTCGAGGAGATGATCCGTCGCGTGCGCGACAAGGTGGGGCTCGATGCAGCGCTCACGGGCAGGCTCGATACCCTCGCGCGGCGCGTGGACGGGCTCGCGCAGGCGCTCGGCTTGCCGTCGATGACAGTCACGGAGCCCCCTGCGGCGCCTGCACGCGCTGCCGCAAAAGCCCCGGTCAAACCGCGTGCCCGCCGCGCCACGCAGCCCAAGGCTCCTGCCGTAAAGCGCTCTGCCGCAGCACCCAAGCCTGCGCGCGCCGCTGCCAAGGCCGTGAAGCCCGCAGCCCGCGCGGGCAAAGCCGCAGCCAACACCCGCGCAAAACCGGCAGCCAAGCCGGCTGCCAAACCCCGGTCGCGTCGCGCCCTTTGATACGGCCGGGTTCAGTGCCCGGCGTTGGAGGCAGACAGGAACGCGGGCGCCTCGCCGCCGCCATGCACCGTCAGCGCAGAGCCCGAGACATAACTCGCGAGCGGTGAGGCCAGGTACAGACAGGTCTGGCCGATGTCCGCAGGCACCGCCATGCGCCCGAGCGGAATCGTGCGGCCCACGGCCGCCACACCCTCGGCATCCCCGTAGTGCAGGTGGGATTGTTCCGTTTCGACCAATCCCGAAATCACCGCTACCACACGTACCTTGGGCGCCCACTCGACAGCGAGCGAGGTCGTGAGGTTCACCAGTCCCGCCTTGGCAGCGCCGTAGGCCGCGGTGCCCGGCGAGGGACGGATCGCGCTCACGCTGGCGATGTTGATGATCACGCCGCCGCTGGCTTGCTGCTGCATCACGCGGTTGGCGCACTGCGCCGCGTTCAGGGGCGCGAGCAGGTTCAGGCGGATGATCGATTCGGCGAAGCGCGGCAATGCGGTGGCGGCCTCCGCGGGCGGCGAGCCGCCGGCGTTGTTCACCAGCACGTCGATGCGGCCGTAGCGCGCGTGGATGGCGGCGAAGGCGGCAGATAGCTGCTCCGGATCGCGCACATCGGCGGCCTCGAAGGCCGCCTCGCGGGAGCCGGAAGACACGGGCGTCTCCGGCGCACTGCGCCCGATCACGACCACGTCGGCGCCTGCCTCCAGGAAGCTCCTCGTGATGCCCGCGCCCACGCCGCGTGCGCCTCCGGTGACGATCACGAGGCGCCCTTGCATGTCGAGCGGGTTCTGCATCTGCTGCTGTCTCCTGGCGGTGAGGGGATCCGATCGGCCCGCGGGAGGGTAAGCATTCCTCCGCGCGGCGCCGAGGCAAGTATACTGGCGCCCCTTTCGCGCGGCAGCCAACCAGATCCCTTACGGAGGTTTCATGAGTTCTAAGAGCATCGCCATCCTCGGTGGCACAGGAGCACTGGGCACGGGCCTCGCGCGGCGTTGGACCCAAGCCGGTCACCGCGTGATCATCGGCTCGCGTTCCGAAGAGAAAGCCATCGAGGCGCTCGAGGACCTGCGCAAGGTCATGGGCGAGCGCGGTGCGGATGCGAGCGGCGTGCTGGCGATGGAAAACCTCGCTGCCGCGCAGGCCGCCGACGTGGTGGTGCTCACCGTGCCCTTCGCGCACCAGAAAAGCACGCTGGAGCACGTGAAGCCGGGGCTCGAGGGCAAGATCCTGATCGACGTCACCGTGCCGCTCATGCCGCCGAAAGTGGGCACCGTACAACTCCCGGCCGAGGGCTCGGCCGGGCAGGCTGCGCAACTGATCTGCGGCGATGGCGTGAAGGTGGTCTCGGCCTTCCAGAACGTGGCGGCCCATCACCTGCAGGAAGGCCAGGGCATCGAGTGCGATGTGCTGGTCTGCGGCAACGACAAGGACGCCCGCGCCGAGGTGATCTCCCTGATCGAAGACTGCGGCATGCGCGGCTTCCACGCCGGCCCCATCGCCAACGCGGCCGCGGCCGAGGCGCTCACCTCGGTGATCATCACCATCAACCGCACCTTCAAGTGCCACGCGGGCATCCGCATCACCGGGACCGACAACCACGGTGAGTGAGCCGCTGCGCCTCTACGCGCTCACCGGCATCCCGCTCATCGAGCCCGGTGACGACATCGCCGCCCCCATCCTGGCGGCGGCCGAGCGCGTGGCGGGCGGCGTGCAGGAGGGGGACCTCCTCGTGGTGGCGCAGAAGATCGTCTCCAAGTCCGAGAACCGCTACGCGGATCTGAGGGATGTCGTGCCTTCCGTCGAGGCCGAGCGTCTCGCCCCGCTTGCAGACAAGGACCCGCGCCTGGTCGAGGTGATCCTGCGCGAATCGGTGGCGGTGCTGCGGCAGCGCCCCGGTGCGCTGATCGTCGAGCACAAGCTGGGTTATGTGCACGCCAACGCGGGCGTAGACCGCTCCAACATCGCTGATCCCGATCGTGTGCTGCTCCTGCCGGAAGACCCGGATGCCAGCGCCCGTGCGCTGCGCGAGCGGTTGCGCGAGCTTTGCGGCGCCACGGTCAGCGTGATCATCAACGACAGCGCGGGCCGTGCGTGGCGCAACGGCATCACGGGCTTCGCGATCGGTTGCGCGGGTTTCCGGCCCGTGGTGAACCGCATCGGGCACCCGGACCTGTTCGGGCGGCTGCTGGAGATGACCGAAGTGGCAGTGGCAGACGAGCTCGCGGCTGCTGCCTCCTTCCTGATGGGCCAGGCCGACGAAGGCATTCCTGCGGTGCTGGTGCGCGGCGCGCGGCTGGAGCCCTCGGAAGAGGGCATGCGTGCCCTCATCCGCGATCCGGCGCGGGACCTGTTCCGGCGGTGAGCGCGGGCGGCAACATCATCGCCCTGTCGGGCGGCGTGGGTGGCGCCAAACTCGCCCTCGGGCTCGCGGCCTGTCTGGGCCCGGCGCAACTGGCCATCGTGGCCAACACTGCTGATGACTTCGAACACCTCGGGCTCAGCATCTGCCCCGACCTCGATACCGTCATGTATACGCTCGCGGGCCTCGCCGATCCGGAGCGCGGCTGGGGGCTCGCGGGCGAGACCTGGCAGTGCATGGACGCGCTTGCGGCGCTGGGCGGCGAAGACTGGTTCCGTCTGGGTGATCGTGATCTGGCCACGCATCTGCAACGCAGCCTCCTCCTCGCCCGCGGCGAGGGGCTCGCGGCCGTCACGGCGCGTCTCTGCGCCTCACTGGGCGTGCGGCATACGCTCATTCCCATGAGCGAACAGCGCGTGCGCACCGTGCTCGATACCGACCGCGGTGAACTCGCCTTCCAGACGTATTTCGTGCGCGAGCGCTGCGCGCCGCGCGTACAGGCCATCCGTTACCTCGGTGCGGATGCGGCCGTGCCCTCGGCCGCGCTGCTTGCTCGGCTCGACGGTGCCGATGGTGTGATCATCTGCCCCTCGAATCCGTGGCTGAGCGTCGATCCCATCCTCGCCGTGGGCGATCTGCGCGCGCGCATTGCTGCCAGCAGGGCCGTCGCCGTCTCGCCGATCGTGGGCGGCCGTGCGCTGAAGGGCCCGGCCGCGGCGCTGATGGAGCAACTCGGCCTCACGCCCTCGGCGCTCGAGGTGGCGCGGCACTACCGCGGACTGTTGCGCGGTTTCGTGATGGACCGGGAAGACGCAGCGCAGGCCGATGCCGTGCGCGCGCTCGGCATGGACGTGCTGGTGACCGACACCGTCATGACGGATGCAGCATCCAAGGCGCGGTTGGCCGCCGAGGTGCTGGAGTTTCTCTCGGGCCTGCGCGCATGAGCGCGGGCGCCACCTGGGCGCTGGTGCCGCTGCGCCAGCTTTCCGGTGGCAAAGAGCGCCTTGGCGTGAGCCTGGACGCCGGCCAGCGCCGCGCGCTGGTCGAGGCCATGGCCACCGATGTGGTGACCGCCCTGCTTGAGGTGCCGATCCTGCCCGCGCGCGTGCTTCTGGTCTCGGAGGATGCCGAGGTCGCGGCCTTTGCCGCAGGCCTTGGTGTGGGCGTCTTCGAGCCTCCCGCGGCGCAAGAGGATCCGTTGAACGCCGCGCTGCGTGCGGCAGCCGAGGCCGCGATGGGTGCTGGTGCTGCCACGGTGCTCATGATCCACGCTGATCTTCCTGCCGTGAGCGCCGAGGCTTTGCGGGCCTTGCTCGCGGCCCATGCAAGGCAAGGCGATCTGACGGCCCCCCGCGCCACGCTGGTGAGCGATGCGGCGGGTACGGGCACCAACTGCCTGCTGCTGTCCCCGCCTTCTGCGATGGCGCTGCGCTTCGGGCCCGGCAGCCGGGCGCTGCACCGCGCGGCCGCTGCCGCAGCGGGGGCGGATTACGCAGAGTTCATGCACCCGGCCATCGGCTTCGACGTCGACTTTCCTGCTGATCTGGATCGGCTTGTGCGCCCCGGTGAAACTCAAGACAATGCCCCCGGCGCGCGTACCCGGGCCTGGGTCCTGGAACAGCAGTCGCGTTCGCGCTGAATCACGGCGGTAGTGGCCAGGAGAGTTGCAGTGCAGGTGCTCGGGACCGATCCGCTTGGCGCCATCCTCGAGGCAGCCGCATCCGCTGGCGGGCTCTCCGAGGCGCAGGCGCTCGCCCTTGCCGGCATTGATGACACCCCCACCCTGATGCAGGCGGCTGCGACGCTGCGTGACCGCGGCTTCGGCAACGTCGTCACCTACTCCCGCAAGGTCTTCATTCCGCTCACGCACCTCTGCCGTGATGTCTGCCACTACTGCACCTTCGCCCGCACACCCAAGCGCATAGACCAGCCCTTCATGAGCGTGGAGCAGGTGCTGGAAGTGGCGCGCGAGGGCGCCCGTCTGGGTTGCAAGGAGGCGCTCTTCACGCTGGGCGAGCGACCGGAACTGCGCTACCGCGCCGCGCGCGAGGCGCTGGAGGCCATGGGCTTCGCGAGCACGCTCGACTACCTCGCGCACGTGGCGGGCGCAGTGCTGGAGCAGACGGGGCTTTTCCCGCACATCAACGCCGGCAACATGGACGCCCGCGAGATCGCCATGCTGCGTCGCGTGGCGCCCTCGATGGGCATCATGCTGGAGTCGGCCTCCGAGCGGCTCTGCGCCAAGGGCATGCCGCACCACGGTTCGCCCGACAAACTTCCGGCCGTGCGGCTCGAGACGATGCGCCTCGCGGGGGAGGCGGCCGTGCCCTTCACCTCGGGCATCCTGATCGGCATCGGCGAGACCCGCGCCGAACGCATCGAGGCCCTGCTCGCGCTGCGCGCGCTGTCGCGCGAACACGGTCACGTACAGGAAGTGATCGTGCAGAACTTCCGCGCCAAGCCCGGCACGCGCATGGCCAGGGCGCCCGAACCCGATCTGGAAGACCTTCTCTGGACGCTCGCCGTCGCGCGGCTCGTGATGGGCCCGGAGATGAGCATCCAGGCGCCGCCCAATCTCAGCCCTGGCGTGTTGCCGCAGTTGCTGGACGCCGGCATCAACGATTGGGGCGGTGTCTCGCCGCTCACGCCCGATTTCGTGAACCCCGAGGCGCCGTGGCCGCATCTCGCCTCGCTCGCCGCCGAGACCGCGTCCGCGGGCAAGTTCCTGCAGGAGCGGCTTACGATCTATCCCGCGCTGCTGCGCGAGGCCGCGCGCTGGGTCGATGCCGCCATGCTCCGCCCGCTGCTTGCGGCCACGGACGGCGAGGGCTTCCCGCGCGTCGATGACTGGGTCACGGGTTCCTCCACGCAGTTGCCGGAACTCGAAACCTCGCTGATCGCGGGCACGGCCGCGCACGCCGGTGCGGTATCGGCGCGCACGGCAGCGGTGCTGGCGCGTGCCGCGGAGGGAGAAGACCTCTCCGAAGCAGACATCAGCACGCTCTT
>CAIXOY010000194.1 GCA_903921135.1 uncultured Gammaproteobacteria bacterium | reverse complement strand
CCCAGGGTGGTGAGGCCGTGGATGAAGGAGCGCGCCACGCGCGAGTGCAGGATGTCGCCGACCACCGCCACGGAAAGCCCGGAGAAGTCCTTCTTGTAATGGCGGATGGTGTAGAGATCGAGCAGGCCCTGGGTCGGGTGGGCATGGCGGCCGTCGCCGGCATTCACCACATGCAGGTGCGAGGCGACGTGGCGGGCGATCAGGTAGGGTGCGCCGCTGGAGGCATGCCGCACCACGAACATGTCGGCGTGCATGGCCGCCAGGTTGTCGATGGTGTCCAGCAGCGATTCGCCCTTGGAGGTGGACGAGGTGCTGATGTTCAGGTTGATGACGTCGGCCGACAGCCGCTTGGCGGCGATCTCGAAGGTGGTGCGGGTGCGCGTGGAGTTCTCGAAGAACAGGTTGAACACCGACTTGCCGCGCAAGAGCGGCACCTTCTTCACTTCACGCTCGGTCAGGCCGATGAAGGAATCGGCGGTGGCGAGGATGTGCTGCAGGGTCTCGCGCGGCAGTCCTTCGATGGACAAGAGGTGCTGCAGTTCGCCACGGTCATTGAGTTGCGGGTTCTTGAGGATCACGGTTCCGGCCTTGCATTCGCGCGTTCACGATGGGTTGCCGACAGGCTCAGGCTGAAGGTGCCGGTGTCCTTGCGGTCCAGCACCAGCACCTGGTCGGCGGGCACTTCGAAACTGGCGCCGCAGCATTGCGCGGCGATGGGCAGCTCGCGCCCGCCACGGTCCACCAGCACGGCCAGCTCGATGCAGGCCGGACGCCCGTAATCGAACAGTTCGTTCATGGCGGCGCGCACGGTGCGGCCGGTGTACAGGACATCATCGACCAGCAAGAGGCGCCGGCCCTGCACGTCGAACGGAATGCTCGACGGCTTGACGTTGCGGGACAGCCCGGTCTGGTCGAAATCATCCCGGTAAAAGGAGATGTCGAGCACGCCCAGCGGCGCGCTGATGCCCAGGTCGCGGTGCAGGCGCTCGGCCAGCCAGGCACCACCGGTCATGATGCCCACCAGGCGGGTGTCGGCGCCGATGCGCGGTTTCAGCTGACGCAGCAGCTCGGCGTACAGGGCTTCGGCGTCGGGGAGTGCAGTGCTCATGCGCGTGGGCTTTCCAGGCTGTCGAGATAGGCCTGCAGTATGAGTTGTGCCGCAATGGCGTGGTTGTCCTGCTTGTGCGCGCGACCACCGCGGCCGCGGCTGCGCAGCAGCGCATCGGCCTCCGCCGAGGTCAGTCGCTCATCGACCAGCACCACAGGCAGGCGGAAGCGGCCTTCGAGCTGGTGGGCGAAACGTCGCGCCCGGCGCGTCATGTCATGGTCGCCGCCTTCGGCATTCAGCGGCAGGCCGACCACCAGCGTTGCCGGCTGCCATTCGGCGATCAATGCGGCGATCCGGGCGAAGCGCGCCTCGTTGGCTTCGGCGTCGATGAATTCCAGCGGGTGGGCGAGGCGGGTCTGCGCGTCGCCCACCGCCACGCCGATATAGCGCAGGCCGAAATCGAAGGCGATCAGGCCGGACATGGCACCGGTGATCGGCCCGCTCATGTCTGTCGGTCCCACGCTGCCGGGCAGGCTGTCATGCATGCCCTGCCTCGTCGGAAAAATTGGCGAAATCCAGTCCCAGCAGACCCATGGCTGCCGGCAGGCGCTGTTCGAACGGCAGGTCGAAGATGATGGCTCCACTGGCCTCCACGGTGAGCCAAGCATTTTGCTTCAGTTCCTGCTCGAGCTGGCCAGCCCCCCAGCCGGAGTAACCCAGGGTGACCAGGAACTTGCCCGGCCCGCGGCCCTCGCCCAGGGCCTCCAGAATGTCGCGCGAAGTGGTAAGCCCTATCCGGTCGCCGATGGCCAGGGTGGATT
>CAIXOY010000193.1 GCA_903921135.1 uncultured Gammaproteobacteria bacterium | reverse complement strand
GTGAACGGCATCGCCTTCGGCGGCGGCTTCGAGATCATGATCTCCTGCGACATCATCGTGGCCGCGGAGCACGCCACCTTCGCGCTGCCAGAAATCAACTCCGGCACCGTGGCAGACGCCGCCACCATCAAACTGCCCCGCCGCATCCCCTACCACGTGGCGATGGAAATGCTCTTCACGGGCCGTCGCTTCGACGCCGTGGAAGCCAAACAGTGGGGCTTGGTGAACGAGATAGTGCCTGCCGCTGCGCTGATGACGCGCGCCCGCGAGATCGCGGACATGCTCGCCGACGGCCCGCCGCTGGTCTTTGCTGCCATCAAGGAAATCGCGCGGGAGACGGCGCATCTCCCCGTGCAGCAGGCCTTCGACCTCGTCACGAAGCGCAAGCTCAACACCGTGGATGTGCTCTACTCGAGCGAGGACCAACTCGAGGGCGCACGCGCCTTTGCGGAGAAGCGCAAGCCCGAGTGGAAGGGACGCTGAGGCACTGCTGTCGGGGGCATGGCCCCCTCCTACGGCCAAACCTTGCAAGCGGGCATGGGAATCAGGCTGCGCGGGGCACAACCGCCTTTGCGATTGCCTTGCCGCTGTTGATCTCTGCTACACGCAGGTCGTAAGCCGTTTGCAGGTTGAGCCAGCTCTGCGCATCTCCGCCGAAGTACCGGGCGAGTCGCAAGGCGGTATCGGCCGTCACGCCCCTTCGCTCCCTGACGATGTCATTGATGCGCGCTGCCGTGACCGACAGTGCCGTCGCAAGCGCATTCGCGCTCATGCCCAATGGCCCCAGATACTCCTCCCGGAGTACCTCGCCCGGATGCACCGGCCTCATTCCATTCTTCGGCATCGAACCCTCACTGGTGGTAATCCACGATCTCGACATCGATTCTCGAGCCGGTTACCGGGTGGGCTACGCAGGAATTCGAGCGTCACCGCTGCATCAAGCTGTGCCAGTTTCCGGGTTGCCACCACGGCGATGGCTGCGAACCTCCGGCAGCGACCGGCTTCGAAAAGCGCCTGCGTATCCTTGCAGCGAAAACTGTGATCATGGGTCCGATCGTATATCGGAGATCGATAAACGACAACAAGACCTCAGGACCAGGTTGCCCGATCGCGAGGCGCTAAGGAGGCACCGAGTTATGCGCCTGCCTTGCGGCAGCGGTGATCGCAATCCTCCGGGGCGAACTCGGCGCAGCCTGCGGAGTCTTGCGGGCTCCAGGGGCAGGGCTCTTCCTCGTCGGGCGCCAGAAGCAGCTGCGGGGGAGCCGCGTCCGGAGCGTATGCGGGGCGGGAACCATCGGTCGGCAGCGCTTCTTCGCCGGTGTCCGGGGATGTTTGCGGTAGCGGTCGGCGCAAGTGCAGGGGCCCTGACATGCGGTGCCCTCCGGTGGTCGTGTGCGGGATTTGAGGAGACTCTTTTCACCCGCAAGCCACGATGACGCAGATCAAACAATTCTCACAAGCCGCGTTCGGAGGCGAACTGGATGCGAACGCTGGCCCAGTCGGGGGCATGGCCCCCTCCCACGAGCCACCACTGTGGGAGCGGGCCATGCCCGCGACGAGCCACCACAGTCGGAGGCATGGCCCCCTCCAACAATCCGAGTGGGAGCGGGCCATGCCCGCGACGCGGACCCTCAGCCCGCCGCGATAACGTCGATCTCCACCATCAACCCCGGCAACGCGAGCGAACGCACCTCCACGATGGTGTCCGCCGGCCATGGCGCGCTGAAGTAGCGCTTGCGCGCCTCCACGATCTTCGGGAAGTTCCCCATGTCGGTGAGGTAGATCGTGACCTTCACGATCCGCGCGCGGCTGCTGCCTGCTGCGGCAAGCACCCGGTCGATGTTCAGGAACACCTGCTCCAGCTGCGCATCGAAATCACCCTCCCCCACCAGCGTGCCGTGCTCGTCGATGGCGGCCTGACCCGAGAGGAAAATGAGCCCTCCTGCACGCCAGCCCGGCGAGATGGCATAGGGCTCGAGCGGGTCCGGATGGACGCGGATGACGCTGGGGGACTCTTCCATGGTGGGCTCCTCTTGAGGCGTGGCCGATGTGGGTGTGCTCGCTCAGGTGCGCGCGGGATCGGCCGGTGCAATGCCAAGCTTCGCCGTGAACCAGAACCGTGAGCCTTGGCCGGGTGTGCTGTCGACACCAACCTCTCCCTGCATGAGCTCCGCGAGTTGGCGCACGATCGCCAATCCCAGGCCGCTGCCACCCTGACGCCGGGTGAGGATCTCCTCGACCTGCGAGAAAGGTTCGAACAGAAGGTGCAGACTGTCAGCCGGTATTCCGATGCCGGTATCCGCTACCGAAAACTCCACCATGACAGAGTCGCTGTCACGACCGATCTCACGGGCCGCGATATTGACGCCGCCCCTTTCGCTGTACTTGATCGCGTTCCCCACGAGATTGGAGATCATCTGCAGGAGACGCAGGTCATCGCCCACATAACGTCGTGGACCCTCGTCCAGACACACGGCGCCCAGCCACAGCTGCCGCGCACGCGCAGCCGGCGCGAACAACCTCAGGGCCTGCTGCAGGAGTTCGGCGACCGCCGCGTCGTCGACACGCCGATCACCGAGCACGGCTTCGCCGGACTGGCGGTCGGCGCCGCTTTCGCCAAGCTGCGCCCCGTCGTCGAATTCATGACCTGGAATTTCGCCCTGCAGGCGATGGACCACAT
>CAIXOY010000192.1 GCA_903921135.1 uncultured Gammaproteobacteria bacterium | reverse complement strand
TGGCTCACCGGCGGCTTCGCGTGGAGCCACGCGCGCTACCGCGAGCAGAGTTCCGAGGCTTCGGTGCGCGCCATGGTTCACGCGATGAACGGCACCGTGGACGAGGTGATCCGCGTGGCTGAGGCCGAGGGCATCGAGGCTGACATCCTGCGCACCGACGAGCTCATGGTCGCCACCAACCCCGCGCAGTTCGCGCGCATGCAGGCCGAGGTGGCGCACCGCCGGCATTGGGGCGAGGACGAGCGCGTGTGGGAGATCGGTGCAGAGGAGGCCCGCGCGCGCGTGGCTATCCCCGGCGTGCTGGGCGCGATGATCGTGACGCGCGTGGCGCGGGTGCAGCCCGCCAAGCTGGTGCGCGGCCTCGCCGCGGTGGTGGAAGGCATGGGCGTGCGGCTGGTCGAGGGCACTACCGTCACCGACATCCGTCAGGGCGGTGTGAGCACCGATCACGGCAACGTGACAGCACCCGTGGTGCTGCGCTGCACCGAGGGCTTCACCGCGACATTGCCGGGCCAGAAGCGCGAGTGGCTGCCGCTCAATTCCGCACAGATCGCCACGCCGCCGCTGCCGCCGGAGCTGTGGCGCGAGATCGGCTGGAACGGCCACGAGATCGTGGGTGATTTCGACAACGCCTACTGCTACTGCCAGCGCACCCGCGAGGGCCGCATCACCGTGGGCGCGCGGGGCGTGCCCTACCGCTTCGGCTCGGCCATCGACAGCAACGGCGAACCCGACGCCGAGACCATCCGCCGCCTCACGGCGATACTCCATCGCCATTTCCCGGCCGCGAAGCCTTTCGGCGTGGATCACGCCTGGTGCGGGGTGCTCGGCGTGCCGCGGGACTGGTGCGCCACGGTGGGGCTCGATCGCAACACCGGCATCGGCTGGGCCGGTGGCTACGTGGGCGTGGGCGTGTCCACCTCCAATCTCGCCGGCCGCACGCTCGCGGATCTGGCGCTCGGTCGGAGCACGCCACTCACCGAGCTGCCATGGGTGAACCGCCGCGTGCGCAAGTGGGAGCCCGAACCTCTGCGCTGGCTGGGCGTACACGGCATGTATGCGCTGTTGCGCGCGGCAGACCGCCGTGAGGCGGCGAGCGGCGGGGCACCCTCCCGGCTCGCAGCGCTGGGTAACTGGCTGACGGGAAGGTGAGGGGGTTGCGCAATCTGACCCCAATTCGCGGAGTTGCTTGCGGCGGGACCCTGAGGCGAGCCGCGCCTGTCAGGCCTCTGCGCCCACGATGCGCACAGGCTCTGCGGGAACGGGTTGCTGCACCCGGACCGCGACATAACTCGGACAGGCGTAGCGCGCAATGTCCTGCGCATCCACGGGAAAGCCGGCGCAGTTCGAAAATCGCCGCAGCGGCGAGGTGTAGATGCCGCACTGGAAAATCCCCTCGCCGCGGGGCTCCAGAAACACGCAGCGGTGGTTCAGGCAGCAGTTTCCGCACTGCACGCAGTGTCCGCTGATCTGCACGTCCTGATCGGGCTGGCGAGCACCCAGGGCCGTGCCGAAAAACCTGTCTGCCGGACCTTCTCCCACGGCCTGCAAGTGCACACGCAGCTTGCGCAGGGTGAGGCGGTATTCGCGGAGGTATTTGCCGTTCAGGAAAGCAAGTGCTGCAAGTGCTGGCAGCACGGGTAGCAAGAGGCGACAGAATCCCAGTGTCAGCAAGGAAACCGAGCGGGCAAGGTGTTCTCTCAAGGGGGTATCCAGAAGGGGGCGGGGTGCCGGAGGCCGGCACCCCGCAGGGTCAAGGGCCTGGGATCAGTCCTCGCTCTCGTCTTCCGCCACCTCGATGCGATAGAGCGAGGTGTTGCTGGTGGTAGCGCCCGCGTCCGTGGCAACGGTCTCGTTCGAGATCGCGAGGTAGTGTTTGCCGCGGTGTTTGTAGGCGGCCAGGCCCTCTGGAGCCTTGTCGCCGGTCGTCACGATCATGTCGACGAAACGCGCCTGTGCCGGCACCGTGACGTCGAATACCGCCACCGCGCTCTTCGTGGTGCGCTCGAGGCCGATGAAGGCGTACACGCGATCTTCCAGCTTCATCACGGCCACACCTTCGGGCTCTACGCCCTTGTCGCGGCTGCGCCCGTCATCGTAGATGCCGCGGGCGTTGGCCTCGGTCTCGAGGATGTTGCCGCTGTCGAAGACGATGTTGCCGGCGGTGTCGCGGATCGAGAAGGAGCGAGCGCCATTGGTGAACAGGTTGCCGGTGCTGCTGTCCTTGTTCGAGACGCGCAGGCGGTCAAGCGGGTTGACGCCGCCGAAGCTCGTCGCGGTCGAACGGTCGGCGTTGTCTTCGCGGTAGTCACCTTCGTTGGCGAAGACGAGGTAAGTCTCTCCCTCGGTCCTGAAGCTCGCCACGCCGTCCGGCGTGTAGAGGCCCTTCACTGCCACCGCGCGGAAGCTGACCACGCTGTCGTTGTCCTTGGGGTCGATTTCGTTGCCGGGCAGGCTGAAGTCCTTGGCGCCCAGTCCGATCACCTGCGCGAAGGCATTCTGCGAGAGGTCGAGCACGCCCACGGCGTTGGCTTCCTGCAGCGTCACATAGGCCGTCCGGCTCTTGCTGTCGACGGCGATGCCTTCGGGCTCGAAGTCCATGCCGGTGTTGCTGCGGATGTTCGCGCCCGTCTGCGGCACGCCGTTGAAGCCGGCGGTGGCGATGACCGTACGGGTGCGTACGTCGATCACGCTCACGCTGCCGGCCGGATCCGGAGTGGTGTAGGCCGCGTCGGCAACCGCGTTCGGTGTGGCTTCGTTCGCGACCAGCAGTTTGCGGCCGTCAGGGGTGAACGTGATCGTGTCTGGCAGGGAGCCCACCGTGACCTGCGAGGGCAGGTATGCGGCGGGGCGGGACCGCGGCAGCGCCGTGCCGGTGGAGGGTTCACGGGTGGCGGTGTCGAAGAACAGCACGCTGCCGGCGTTGCGGCGGTCGGGCGCGGCCTCGATGGCGAGGGCCGCGAGGCCATCACGGATCGCGACGCTGTTCACGAAGCCCCAGGGGGTGACGTCGATGTGTTTTACGAGTGCCCCGGTGCTGGCGTTCAGCACGTCCACGCCCACCACGCCCGCTACCCACACGGTGTTGGTTTTGGAGTCGAAGGCGGGAATCTCGGAGACCTGGCCGGCGGTGGTGTGGCCGTGGGTCCAGAGTTTGGTGAAGCCGACGATCGTCTCGTCTGCCTGCGTCAGGCTGGAAAGGGAAGCAGCAAGCACGGCGCTTGCCAGGGCGATACGGCGCATCGGCTCATCCTCGCGGCTGGGTGGTCCTGACTGCCAGGTTGGCAGGCAAGACGCACTCTGGCCGCTGCAGATGAACGCTGCGTTACAACGAAGCTTTCGCCTCCACCTGCTCCATGACGCGCAGTACGTTGCCGCTCATGATCTTCGCGATATCTGCCTCGCGCATGCCGCGGTGAAGCAGCTCCGCGATCAGCACCGGGTAGGTCGAGACGTCTTTCATCCCTTCCGGGAGCGAATCCCCCACGCCGTCGTAATCCGAGCCGAGGCCCACGTGGTCGATGCCGCCGATCTTCACGGCGCGCGCGATATGGTTCGCCACGTCCTGCACGGTGGCGTAGGGATAGGGGAAACGCTCGCGGTAACGCGCTTCGAAGTCCTTGCCTTTCTCTTTGGTGAAGTTCGGGCCTTGCAGTGCGGTGAAGGCAGTGAGTGCCGCTCTCTGTTTCTTGCTCCACTCGCCGGCAGCTTCGGTGAGGAAAAAACTGCCGAAGTTGATCATCAGCACGCCACCGTTCTTCGCCAGCGCGCGCAGCATGTCGTCGTCCATGTTGCGCTCGAGGCCTGGCGTGAAATGGCGCATCGAGGAATGTGTGGCCACCACCGGTGCGTTCGATATCTGCAGCACGCGGTAGAAGGCGGCATCCGAAACGTGCGAGATGTCCACCATGATCCCGAGGCGGTTCATCTCGTGCACCACTCTCTCGCCGAAGGGGCTCAAGCCATCCCAGGTTTTCACCTCGTCGTAGGAGGAATCGGCGATGTGGTTCGATTTGGCGTGCGTGAGCGTGATGTAGCGGATGCCGCGATCCCGGAAGTGCCGGAGGTTGTCGAGACTTCCTTCGATGGGCGCGCCGTTTTCCATGCCGAGCGGCAGCGAGATCAGGCCCGCGGCGTGGTTGGCGCGGATCTCGGCTGCCGTGCGCGCCAGCGCGAACTTCTTCGGCGCCCGTTGCACCATGGCCTCCACCTGATCGATCAGGATGTCGGCCCTGGCGCGGGCGCCCGCGCCTTCCATATCCGAGGGCACGTAGATCGACATGAACGGCGCCGATAGCCCGCCTGCCACCGCACGTGGGTAGTCGAATTCTCCGCCCGGTGCCGGGCCGGCGACGTTCTCCCACGTCTCGAAGAGCCGCATGGGCAGATCCACGTGGCCATCAACCAGCGGGTAGCGTTTGGCGATCGCGGTGGCCTGTTCCAGGGGGGTTGCCCAGACCGGCGCGGACAGCAGCGCCGCGCTCATCAGTGCCGCGGCGGCGATCAGGTGTCTCATCGGGTTCTCTCCGTTCTCAGGTGTGGTGTGCGGCGGCGCCGTGTTCCGTGTGTGGCAGGGCCCTGTGTTCGCGTGCCTGTCTGCGCATCCATGCCGCAATCCGCAGCAGGCACGCGAGCAAGCCAAGCCAGTAATACAGCGTGTCCGTCCACTGCACATCGTGCAGGTCGTAGATCTCGAACCAGTACGTGCTCCAGGTCTCGCCCCAGAGAAACCAGATGCCGACGCCGTGCAGCAGTCGCCATCGGGCCGGGCGCAGCCAGCGCCGCGGGCCGTCGAAAGATGTGAGCGTCATGGCGCCGAGCAACAGGTAGCCCGGTATCTCCTCGACAAGAGCGTAGGGGCTGTACTGGTGTTCGACGTACCACCCGCGGTGCAGCACCACCAGCCAGAGGATGAACAGCAACTGCCAGGCCATGCCTGCGGCATAACAGAGCCCGAGCAGCCGCCGGTGCCGCAGCAGCCAACGGCTCGCGCGCCCTGGCCACAGCACGGCGATGGCGGAGGCGGCAAACGCGAGATAGAGCCAGGGCACGGAGAAGCGCACCGACACGGCAATGAGATGGGAAATGTCGGGTGCCGAGGACAGGTCGGACGCCGCCATGGACCCGCCCATGGCCACAGCGGTGAGAGCCATCACGCAGGCAAGGATGCGGTACTCGCCCGAGGCGTCGCGACCGGGGGATGACGTGGCGCCGGGGTTCATTGCAACATGCTCCCCTCGGCAGCAGATGCCGCCGCCACGCAGTTCATCCGGGGGGAATGCATGGACGTTGGAGGCAGGGATCCCGGGCCGTCACTCGCGCGCACGCTGCGTCGCCTGCTTGCCGGTTCCCTCGTCGCTGCGGGCGTGTGGATGATCGCCACCGCCTCGCAGTGGGGGCCGCCCGCTGTCGCCCTCTTCGGGGGCGAGGGCATCCTGCCCCAGTTCGCCACCAGCGTGCCCTTCTGGCCCCTCATGCCGATTGCGCTCGGCGCCTGGCTGTGGGGGAAGGGCGGCGCCTGATCACCACTCGTAGCCCACGCTCATGATGTAGGCGCTGTCGGTTTTCTTGGCATCGCCCGTGGGCTGGTTGTCGTAGTCGATGTTGTACTGGACGGTGGCGTTCAGGTCCTTGATCAGCGGGAAGCGAAGCCCCGTCTGCGACTGCCAGAGGAAGTCCTTGGCATCCTCCACGCTCAGAAGCCCCTCGTGCGTGTGGAAGAACTGCGTGGTGGTGCCGAACAGGAAGCGGTCGTAGCGCAGCGCCCAGCGGCCGGCGGCAAAGCCTTCGTCCTCGCCGGTATCGAAGTCCTCGTTCACGTAGGTGAGACCGCCTTCGAGCGAGAGGTTCTGCAACTCCGATTCGAAGAACTGGTAACCCGTTCCCACGCCGAGCGTGGCGCGCAGATTGAGATCCTTGAAGCGGTCTTCCTCGAAACCGGTGTTGGCGTAGCCGTACCAGCGCTTGGCGTAGAAGTGGTCGTACTTGAGGAAGGCGTGGTTGTTGCGCGCGGTTTCCTCGCCGTCCTCGTTTTTCTGCACGCCCATCGCGCCGACGGTGAAACGGTTGTCGACGCCGCGGGCGACGGCTTCCACGTCGTACATCAGCTGGCTGTTGTCGGTGTTGCCCCGGCTGGCAGAGAAGCCGAGGTTCGCGCGGCCGCTCATGCTGAGCCCCTCGCCCGTTACCTCGGGTGGCGGGTTGATGTAGGTGACGTCGGTGAGTGCGATGGGTGCGGTGGTGATGATCTCGCCCGAGCGCAGCACCACCGTGGAGTCGGCTGCCGCCTTGGCCTGTGCCTGCATGACGGTGCCGTCACGCAGTTTGAATCTGGCGGTGCCCGTCGTCTCGAGCGAGGCGACCTCGGACCATTTGACCGGGATCTTGCCCGAGTAACTGGTCTTGAAGGTGAGCACATCTCCCTGCAGATCGACCACGGAGCCGCTCAGCCGGTCGCCGCCTTTCATGATGAGCGTGTCGGCATGGCTCGCATTGGCGAGAGCAAACGGCAGGGTGACTGCGACGATGAGAGCGGGCAGGGCGCGCATGTTGAGTTCCCGGGTGTGGATGGCCGGCAGTGTAAACAGCGCCTGCAGACGGTTTCCACCCCGGATCGGCGCTATGCCACCCCCACGTTGCATCCCCTCGGTGCCCGCGGGTATCGTCGCCGCACCAGAACGTCCCGGGACGCCGGGGGTCGAGGCACCGCACCATGCAGCGCATCACCGCACTCGACTCCATCCGGGGGATACTCCTTGCGTGGATGGCGATCGACCACTGGGGCGGGCCGATCTCCGCGCAACTCTACCAGCGGCTCGGATTCTGGACGGCGGCCGAAGGGTTTTTTTTCATTTCCGGCTACGTCGCCACACAGGTTGCGCTGGACAAGCCGGATCCGCAGCGCTGGTTCCTGCAGCGCAGCCGCCTCGTCTGGAAGTGGCATCTGGTTGCCCTGTTGCTGATGGCCCTGCTCGCGCTCGCCTTGCCCGCGCTTGGCTGGCGACCCCTGCAGGGGCTTGGCGGGGGCGGCGCTCTGCGTGATGTGCTGGGTGCTGCAGTCCTGTTGCACCAGCCCGATTATCTGGACGTTCTGCCGCTTTACGTGGTCCTGCTCCTTGCCGCCGGAGCAGCCGTTCCCGAACTCGCGCGGCGCTGGCCGGCGCGGGCGGGGTACTGGGTGCTGTCGGCCTCGCTGCTGCTCTGGCTCGCGGCCCAATGCGGCGCGCTCGGTGTGATGCGCGCGCCTTTGCCGGCGTGGATGCGCATGGGGCTCTTCGATCCGCTCGGCTGGCAATTGCTGTTCTTTGCGGGCGTGAGCCTTGCCCTGCTGCGGCGGGATGGCCGGGTGCTGCAGCCGCTCCTGCGGCGCCGTCTGGTGGTGGGTGCAACCGCGCTGGCACTGCTGTTTCTCGGCTGGCGCAACGGCCTTGCCGGTATGCAGCCACTGCCGGATGAATCCGTCTGGACCTCCAGGGCGCATCTCGGGCCCTTGCGCGTGCTGTCGTTCCTCGCGGTCGCGGTGCTGGTGGCCGAGGTGTTGCGACGCTGGCCGCGCGCGCTCGACTGGTCGCCCACGCGATTCCTCGGGCAGCACTCGCTTGCCGTGTTCAGCCTGCATTTGCCGCTTGTCTATCTGTGGCACTTCAGGCCGGCGCCGGGCCCGTGGATCGCACAGGTCGTGGTGCCCTTGCTGATGCTCGGTGGCCTGTTCCTGATTGCCCGTGCCCATCAGCGCTGGACGCCCGTGCCCGCGCGCGCCTGATGGATACCCGCGGCTTCGTGCACAGGGGCAAGACCACCCGGTTCCGCGATCTGGGCGCGCTGGATGTCAGCGCCCTAATGGCGAAGCTGCACACGCTGGCCGAGGACGACTGGCGCCGCCACGACGCCGCCAAACCCAACCGCTTCGATACCCTGGGCGGTACGCAGCATCTGGTGATGACATTCGTCCACCAGGTGGCCGTTCCCACCTCCTGGTACGCGCTGCCCGCCTGGGACGAGTGGGCGCCACTGGTGCGGCCGCTGCTGGACGAGGCCGCGCGACGCCTGGGCTATGCGAGCGCGGAGTTTCCCCGCGTGATGCTTGCCCGCCTGCCTGCGGGCGCCGAGATCACGGCGCACCGTGATGGCGGAAAATTTCCCGCGTTCCCCCACAAGCTGCATATCGCGCTGGACACCAACCCCCACGTCGAGTTCTACGTCGATCCGGAGTGGCGCCACATTGCCCGCGGGCAGTTGGTCGAGGTGAACAACAACCTCACGCACGCGGTGCGCAACGATGGCGATACCCCGCGCGTTCATCTGATATTCGAGTGCTTCGAGAGCCCGGTGGATCTGCAGCGCCACGACCTGGTGGGTGCGCGTTCGGCCTAGCGTCCCGCGCTCTCTGTCGCGCGCTGCAGCACGCGCGCCACGCCGGCTGCCACAGATGCGTCGTCGTGTCCGTCCCAGAGTTCTGCGGCCCAGTCACCCACGAAGATCGCCGTGATCGCGGGCAGGCCCAGCGCATCGCTCAGGTCCAGCCATTCGGATATCCGGCCTGCTCCGTCGGCGATGCGGATGTAGCCGTCGGTCGATCGCGGCCACCAGCGCTCGCCGAACACCAGTGCCGCCTTTTCCACACGCCCTGCCGTGAGCAGCGAGAGCGCTGCCTGTTGCTCCGCAGGCAGGGGTGGGTCGAAGCGCGGACTGCCCGCCTGCAGCACGGCGGCAGGCGCCGTCACGATCACGGCATCGGCGCGCGACTCGCCCTGCGCGTGGCGCAGTTCTACGCCGGATGTGCTCCAGTGGATGCCGGTGACGGGTGTGCCGAGGCGCAGGTCCAGGCCTTCCGCGAGCGCGGCGAGCACGCTGCGGTAGCCACCCACGATCCAGCGGTCACCCGCGCCCACGCCTGCCTCGAAGCCGAGCCGCGCCGAGAGTTCGCCGAGCGGCGCGCCGGTGTCGAGGAATACCTCGGAGTCCACCACGCGCTGCACCGTGGCGCGGTCGAAGGGCGCGGGGTCGGCGAGGAAAGCATCCACCACCTCGGCAAGCCCGAGGTCGCGCTGCACGGTCGCGCGCTCCACCCGCGCGTGCAGTTCGGCCATGACGGCCCCGGTGGTCTGAGGTCCCATGGCCGGGGGGTGCCCGAGTTCCAGCGGGCGGTGGAAGTCGGTGGGCACCAGCCTGCAGCCCATCGCCTGCGCCACCGGAGCAAGCGTGTTCCTCTCGCCCTGCTGCAGCCAGTTCGCGCCCAGTTCCATCACGACGCTGGATGCGGTGGCCGTCGGCAACTCCACGGACCATGCGCGCCCGCCGATGCGCTCGCGCGCCTCGAACACGGCGGCGCGAATGCCCGCCTGCTGCAGGCTGCGCGCGGCACCGATGCCCGCGGCACCCGCGCCCACCACGGCCACACTGCCAAAGCCTTGCGACAGGCACCATTGCGCCGCGCGGCGACCCTCGTCGAAGGCCGCGTGCACCATGCCCGACTGCTCCGGGTGCGTGGCCTCGCCGGCGATGATCACGCGGCCGAAGGGACGGCCAAGCATTGACCGTGTCGCGGGCGTGCCGCCCACGCGGAGCAGGCTCCAGGCCCCGCGCGAGAACGGGTCCTCATGCCAGCGCGAGACGGCATGCGCCAGCGGCGTGGGTGCCTCGCTCACGGTGTGGCGTTTGCGCTGCTGCGCAGGTTCTCGGCGATGCGCCCCAGCGTGCGCTCCACCAGCGAGCTGTCCTCGATCTGCTGCAGGAAGCCGATCTGCAGCTCATAGGCGAAGAGCTTGCGCGACTTCTCCCAGATGGTGGCGCCGCTGCGATCCGAGAAGATGAGCGTGCGTGATTCCTCGATGCGCGCCGAGAGCTTGCAGCGCCGGGTGACGCCGCTGCGCGGGTCCTTGTATTCCAGCCAACTGCCCACCGCTACGGCATCGGCTTTCTGCAGCGATTCGAACATCAGCACCTCGCCGATCGGCCGGCCACCGGCGAGCGGGTCGGGGCGCGGCGCGCCCCGTGGCGGGATGGGCGCGGGCAGCGTGACCTGTGCCGGCACCATGGGTGCGGGCGGTGCCGGGCTCTCGGTATCTGAGAGGGTGGCGCGATGGAGGTTGCGGATCACATCCACCCGCGCTTCAGCATCGGCGGTGTGGCTCTGGGTCTGGCCGAGTGCATTCTCGAGGCGGGCATGGAGTTGCTCCATACGTGCTTCGAAGTCGGCGCGTTCGCTGCGGTGAGGGCGGTTGCGTACCGAGGCGACCAGATCGTCGATCACCTGCACGGCGTCCTGCCATTCCGCGCTGGCGATACCCCGGCGCAGGTGGAAGAGCTGCATCACGCGCTGCCAGTCGCGGGTCAGGAAATCGAGCACCGGGGCGGGGAGCGTGATGCCGTCGATGCGCTCGCGCAGTGCCTGGTAGACCGCGTCGCGGGCCGCGTTGGTGCGCGCGTCGGCCTCGGCCCTCTCGGCAGTGCGGCGCTCCATCTTGAGCGCACGCTGCTCCGTGCGCATCGCGTGCTCCTGCAGGCGGCCCGCCGCCGTGCGGTAACAGGCCTGATCGTTATCCCCGGTGAGCACCTCGTCCACGACGCTGCGCAATTGCGCGAGCAACACGGACTGCGCTTCCGCGTTTTCCGGGTCCCAGCCGAGGCCAGCGCGGGCCATGAGATCGATCAGTTGCCGCGCCGGGTGCGCGGCATCAGCGAAGAAACTGCGATCCTGCAGCGCGAGGCGCAGCACGGGCAGTTGCAGGCGCGCGATCATCGCCTGTATTTCCAGTGGCAGGTTGCGGTCGGCATTCACCGTGTCGAAGAACAGCGTCACCAGCCCGATGGTGTCGTGGTCGGTGGCAGCAAGCGAGAGTCGGCCCCTCTGGCGTGCGATGGCGGCAAGGGCTTCGCGGATGTCCGGCAGCGGGGCGTTGCCAGCGTCGAGCCAGGTCGCGCTCCCCTGCAGATCGGCTACGAGGTTCACTAGCCCCGCCGTGTTGACGCTGGCGGGCACGGATGCGGTGGCCGTGCCGACCACGCTCGCGGGCAGCGCGGGCGCGACGGCACGCAGACGCGCCAGCAATTCGCTGATGTCGCGCAGGTCGGATGCGGCACGGCCGCTCTCTGCGGCTTCGGGGGCTGCAGCCTCCGGGCCCTGATCAGCCGGACGTGAGCGGGCGTCTGGTTTGCGCGAGCTCCGCGTGAGCGGGGAGAGTTCGGGCAGCACACCCGCCTCGCGCAGCAACTCGTTCGCGGCGCCGTACAGCTCTCCCAGGCCGGAGAGCACGCAACTGTCGAACTGGCTGCAGAGCGGCCGCAGGATCCTCGGGTCCGGGCCGAGCATCGACGAGGCCTCCAGGAAGGCCCGGGTGATGTTCGCGGGGTCCAGGGGGTTGTCCGCTTCCTCGAAGGGCGCAGGTGCGATGCGCAGCATCCGCTCGTGCAACTGGAAAAGCGCCTTCTGTGCCCGGTCGCGGGCGCGGTTGGCCATGCCGGCGGACAGCACGTGGCGCTCGATCTGCTCCTGCGACACGAGTTCCAGCGAGTCCGCGCTGATGCCGGGAGCCGTGGCTGCGGTCGTGGGGGGCTTGATGATGCGCTCGAAACCGGCGCCCAGACGGGCGAGGAAGTCGTTCCTGATCGTTTCCTGACTACGCGCCATTTCGCGCAAAGCGTCCAGAAAGCGCTGCTGCTCGCTTACCACGGGCGTGGAGCCCGCGAGTTCGACCATTACCCTCTGCAGCGATACGAAAAGCTCCGCCATCCCGCGGGTGAGCGCCTCCGCGGCAAGCCCGCCCAGCGAGTTCAGCAGGGCCGCCTGGTCCGCGGCGTCGTTCGGCGTGGGTGTGGAGGAAGGCATGTTCGTGTCACGTTCGGGAAGCCGGAAGGGTAGACCAAAGAACCGCCTGCTGTCGTGGCAGGGGGCGTGACGGGGGCTTCGGCGGTGCCCGATACTGGGCCGCGTTTGCCGACACGCGGAGCCCCCTGATGTTGCAGTTCCTGACCGAAGAAGATCTCGCGTTCCGCGACACCGTGCGCCGCTGGGTGGACGCCGAGGTGCCGAAGGACTGGTGCCGTGCGCTGGAACGACGCGAGCACGAATTCCCCGAGGCACTCTGGGAGCGGCTGACTGCCTTCGGGGCGCACGGTATCGGCATCCCCGAGGAACTGGGCGGGCAGGGCGGCAGCATCCTCACGCAGGCGCTCTTCGCCCGTGAACTCGCGCGCACCGCGGCCGGGTTGAGCTGGGTCTGGGGCGTCACCTCTTTCAGTGGCAGCAAGGCGATCGGCTATTGCGGCTCGGAATCGCAGCGCCAGGAGTTCCTGCCACAGATCGCGGCGGGCAAGCTGCGCACGGCGATGGCCTTCACCGAGCCGGGCGGCGGGACGGATCTCCTCGGCGGCATGCGCACGCGCGCACGCAAGGTCGACGGCGGCTGGGTGATCGACGGCGAGAAGATCTGGAGCACCTGCGCCCACGTCGCCGATTACCTCTTCCTGATGGCGCGCACCCGCACCGAGGTGGACAAGCGCTCCGACGGCATCTCGATCTTCTTCGTGCCGCGCCGCAGCCCCGGCATCACGATCACGGAACTCCCCAAGCTCGGTATGCGTTGCGTGGCCTCCTGCGCGGTGCGGCTGGAGGAGGTCTTCGTGCCGGACGAGCTGCTGCTTGGCGAGGAGGGAAGGGGCTGGCGCCCGTCCACACGCCCGCTGAACAACGAGCGACTGGTGAACGCCGCCACCTGTCTGGGCATGCTCGATGGCGTGCTGGAAGACGCGCTGGCCCATATGCGCACGCGGCAGGCCTTCGGTCGGCTGATCGGGGAGTTCCAGGCTTTGCAGCACTACGTGGCCGACATGGCGATGTGGCAGGCGCAGGGCGAGTTGCTGGTGCTGAACACGGCGGCGCTGCAGGCCGCGGGAAAGTCGAGCGCCATGGAATCGAACATGGCGAAGGTGCTGTGCTCGGAGTACGTGAGCAAGGCGGCGGATCTGGGTATACAGATCCTGGGCGGCATGGGCTACTCGGCCGAGACCGATATGCAGCGCTACTGGCGGGATTCGCGGCTGTTGCGCATCGGGCCGATCAGCAACGAGATGGCGCGCAACCAGATCGCCGAAGGGCTCGGCTTGCCGCGCTCGTTCTGAACGGTATGCAGGAAGCAGGTCGCGGGCAGGGCCCGCGACCGCGCGGGGATCAGCCCTGCTTGGGGCCGCCCGAGGTGCCGGGCCAGCGGGTGCCGCTGATGGTGTCGACGAAGGGCCAGAAGCCCACCGGGTCCAGCGCGCCTGCGAGCGTGATGCGACGGTCGCGGAAGATCGGGGTCCACAGCCTGGCGCTCAGTTGCTCGCGCATCGGCAGCAGGGTGGCGATCGGGTCCCAGACGCTCTCGCGCAGCGTGAGCGTGCCCTTGAGTTCCTGCAGGAACGCCGTGCCGTACTTGCTGTAGACGCGCACCACGTGCGGCGGGAAGTCGTAGGCGCAGGCGCTCGGGTCAACGGTGCGCAGCGACTTTATCCACCACTCGTTGGTCTCGTGATCGGCCGGGATCGGGAGCGTCTCGCTCACCTCGCCGCGGAACTCGATGAAGGTCACGCCCTGATGCACGCACTTCGCTTCGACGTGGTTGCCGAGGCGGAAGTAGGTGGTGTCGCAGGGGAATTTGGGCTGGCCCCACAGGTCGTGGCAGATGAAGAGCGGTGCTTCCTGGTCGATGCCGATCGCGAGCGTGTACTCGCCGGCCGTGCCGTTGTAGTCGGCGTCGACGTTCACCACGAGCCCGAGTTCGGGTTCGTTCTGCACGGGGAAGTTGTAGATCGTGACCGTCACGTTGGGTTCCGCGCCCGGCGTGATGCCCGGTGGCAGGAGAGCTGCGATCGCCGCTGCGTCGGTGCGGTAGCGGATCTTCAGCATCGGCCAGTTGAGGATGTCGCCGGGATTGCCTTGCGGGCCTTGGGGGGTGCTCATGATGCCTCCGGGTGGCGGTGCAGCGGGTGATGCCGCATGGTAGCCCGCGCCGGAGGCAGCACGGGCGATCCTGACAAGAGTGTCATCCGCGGCGGTTGGAGGCGTCCTCGGCGGCGTCTGCGACGATGCGTGCGAGTTCCACCACGCTCCGGATGCCGGTCTTTCGCAGGATGCGGGCCTTGTGGATCTCGACGGTGCGGTGACTGATGTTCAGGCGCCGCGCGATCTCCTTGTTGGCAAGACCACCGATGGCAAGATCCATCACGTCACGTTCACGCGGCGTCAGCGCCGCAACACGCTCCTGCGCGGTCTGGCTGCGCCGGACATGTTCGCGCATGCGCTCGCCTTCCTGACGGGCGAGTTCGATGGCCTCGAGCAGCTCCGCACGTTTCACCGGCTTGGTGAGGAAGTCGACGGCGCCGGCCTTGATGGCCTTGACGCTGGTGGGAATGTCGCCATGGCCCGTGAGGAAGATCACGGGCATCGCAACACCGCGGCGCTCCATCTCTTCCTGCAGGTCGAGCCCGCTCATGCCGGGCATCATCAGGTCGACCACCGCGCAGGCTGCGCGTTCGTCGGGTTCATCGGCGAGGAATTCTTCGGCGCTGGCGAAGCTCTGGACCTCGAACTTCGCCTGTTCCAGCAACAAGCCGAGGGAATCCCGTACGGCGGCGTCGTCGTCGATCAGGTAGACCAATTCCGTGTCTTCAGAGCTCATCTGCTATGGGTACCGTAAAGCGGAAGGTGGCGCCGGGCGAAGCATCGCGCTCCAGCCAGAGCTGTCCGCCCTGAGCATGGATCAGTGAGCGGCTGATGGAAAGCCCCAGACCCAGACCGCCACGTTTGGCGCTCCGGAAGGGCCTGAACAGCACCTGCGCGAGTTCGGGTGGTATGCCTGGGCCCATGTCCTGCACCGAGACCTCTGCCATCAGCGGGTCTGCGCCCCGGTGCGAGGCGATCGTGAAGGAGGGGTCCGTGATGCCCGCGCCCAGCATGGCGTCGAGCCCGTTGCGCAGCAGGTTGTGCAGTACTTTCTCGATCTGCAGCGGGTTGCCCACGACCTGCGGCAGGGCAGGGTCGAGCATGAGCCTCACCTGGAAATTGAGCGATTCGCGTGTGCGCACGCGCTCGATCACATCGCGCACCAGGGTGTTCAGGTCGAAGATCTTCTTGTCATCGCCCTCGGTGCGCAGTTGCCCGATGAGATCGTGCAACACCTGCCCGGCACGCTGTGCCTGCAGGTTGCAGCCGAGCACGGCGCGCTGCATCTGTTCGGACCAGCCGGATTCGGATTGCATGGCACGCAGCGCTACCTCGCTGTAGGCGGCGATGGCCTCGAGGGGCTGGTTCAGTTCGTGCGCGAGCGCGGCGGCTGTCTGGGCGATCAGCTGTTCTTTCATCAGGGCGTCCATCTGGCGCCCGTGTTCCTCGGATTTCTCTTCAAGCGTCTTGCGCTGCGTGATGTCTTCCATCACCACGATGAAGTAGTACGGGCTGCCGTCGTCGTTGCGCGCCACCGACACCGTGACATTGATCCACGCGGTGCGCCCGTCCGGCGGGCGGATCCTGCGTTCGGCAGAGACGGAGCCCCGCGCGCCCGAGAGCAGCGCTTCTTCGATGGCGGGTTCGTGCCAGCTGCCTTCTTCGAGGGCGCCTTCGCCCTCGCCCGAGAGCAGTACGCGCAATGCATCGCGGCTCACGCCCAGGATCTCGCAGAATTTGTCATTGGCGCGTAACAGCCGCCGGTTGAGGCCAACGTGTGCCAGGCCTACCGCTGCCTGCTCGAAGGTGGCGCGGAAACGGGCCTCGGATTCGCGCAGCGCCTCGGTAGCGTCGCGGAACACGGCCACGTAGAGGCGCTGTTCGGCGCGGTCGAGCAGCCCGAGGTGCACATCGACAGGGAAAAAAGAGCCGTCTTTGCGGCGGTGATGCCCCTGCAGCACGATGCGTGAGCCTGGCTCCACGCCCAGCCAGAGAGATTGCGCGGCAGCGATGTCCAGATCGCGACTGATGTCCGCGATGTTGAGTTGGCTGATCTCGCCGGGGTGGTAGCCGAGACAGCGGCACGCTTCCTGATTCGCGGCCAGGAGGCGGCCTGCATGGTCGTGCACGAGGAGGGCATCCGGCATCGCGGCGTCGAGCAGCGAGCGCAGTTCCTCCTTGTCGAGCGCGTCGACCAACCCCGCCAGAGGCATGCGCAAAAGCCCTTATCCCGTAGTGATCCCGCACGCTAGGTGCTGGAGCATGTGGCGTCAACGACACCGGCTGCATATGTGGGTAAGGGTGAACACGTATAGGGGTTGGCGCGGACAGCGCTCGCCTGCGGCTTCGGGGAACATGGCCTCCTCTGAAGGTCTTCCCGGTACGACCCGCGTGTGGCGAAGCCACCGCAGGGTCAAAGGCCTGCAGCTTGCGTGCACGGTGGATCCGCCATGGACGGTGGGATCTCTCGGGGTGAGTCGGAGGATCCGGCTCAGGGCGCTGTCTGGTGGTTTCCGTCGGTCCCGGGAATGGGCCGCGCAGTACGGAACCACCGCACTCCTTCCCCCGTCTGTCCAGGATCCACCGGGCATGCTTCTTTTTTTCTGCCTCCTCTGTCCCGCACCCGCACCGCCTTTTTAAGGGCTGCCGCGTATAGGTGCCTGCTCTGATGGTGCCCTCCTGTGTGATCGCTAGAGTGAAGCCTCCGGTCGGGGACGGGCAGCAGGTTTGCAATCGCATCCCGCCACCGGGTGAGTTGTCTGGACGAGATGGGGGATCAACGGCTATGGGACGCGACGAGCGCATGGGGAAAATCGCAGGCTTCACGCGGACGGCCTCTTCTTTGGGTGCTGTGGCTGCCACCGGTGTGAGCCCGTCCATGAGAGCGGCGTGGGATATGGACGCGGAATACGCGCGTCTTGAGGCGTGGCTGGGCGTGTTGCGCCTGATGCCCGAGTGCCCAGGTCTTCGCGCCGTCCATCCCGGCGCGCCCGTGGCTGCATGTTGCGACGAGGGTACCCGTGCCATCTGTTCCGAAGGCATCAGGTCGCTCGGCACGGATATGCTCGACTTCATGAGCGATCATTTCGCTCGGGAGAACACCCTGATGCGGCGCGGCAACGGCATCCGGGGCCTGCGGGAGTTGTTCGAACTTCACGCCGAGGATCACGGCACCATCATGACTGCGGTTGTGAAAGCCCTCGAAATGCCCAGTCCTTGCGCGCAGAAACGCGAGATGGGTTCACTCCTCGACAGCCATGTGCGCCGCCATCTGCTCACGCACGATGCCTCGCTGCGCGAGCAATTGCCCAGGCTATGCCACGAACCGGCTTTCGCGGGCCATCAACGCTAGGTCGACGGGCGCAGTTCCTGCGCGCGCAGCCTGTGCCTGATGCGCGGTGTGCCGTTCACATCACGCACCTCCATGTGCACATCGGGGCCTGAGGCCCAGTCGATCTCGATCAGCCCGAAATTCTGCTCGCGCAGGACCTCGCTCACGCGGTTGGCGTTGGGTGGCGTGACCGGCCAGACCTCCGTCAGACCGCTGGAGGTGAGGTCCCACAGCGGGTAGGGCACGTTCACGTCGAGGCAGGAGAGCTCGGCGTAGTGGGTGTCGCCGCTGATGCAGAAGAAACCCTCAGCGCGTGTGCGGCGCAGCACGTCGATCAGCCGCTGGTGGTCGTGTCCGAAATTGCGCCACGCCTCCCAGCCCGAGAAATCCGCCAGCACTTGCAGGCTGGAGGCGAAGAGCCGCACATCCGCCGGCTCGCGCAGCGTTTTTTCCAGCCACTGCCACTGCCGTTCGCCCAGCATCGTGGCCTCATGTGCAGGGTTCGGCAGGTAGTAGCCGGGCACCTCCTGACCTGCGTCCGCAAAGCTCTGTGCCCAGGCCTTGTAGTCCTTGCCGCCCATGTCGGTCTTGACGGTGCCGGTGCGGTTGAAGCGCAGGTCGGGCAACAGGATCTGCAGGCGTTTTCCGGGTGGGCCCAGCGTGACGGCGGTGTAGATGCCATCGCGGCTGCGACGCGGCGAGTCTGCGGGCTCGCCCCAGAAATCACAGAAGATCCGCCGCGATTCCTCCTTCATGGGGTAGTCCCCGCCGGCATCGTTCTCGCCGAAGTCGTGGTCGTCCCAGGTGGCCAGCACGGCCGTGCGCTCGCGCAGGCGCCGGAAGCCCGGGCTGGCGGCGAGTTGCGTGTACTTGGCGGTCAGCACCGACATGTCGCGCGTGTCGCCGTAGATGTTGTCGCCCAGGAAGATGAAGAGTTCGGGCTCTGCCGCGATGATCGCCTCCCAGATCGGCTGGGGTTGATCCTGATCGCAGCACGAACCGAAGGCGATGCGGCGCGGGGCTTGTTTCGGGCTCGGGCGCATGAGGGGTTCCAGCCGCATGGCGCCTGCCGGTGCGGTGTGGCCCATGGTTGCCGCCAGTCCGAGCGCGCCGGCTTGGAGAACGCGGCGGCGGCGTGGGTCGGTAGGTCTCCCGTCCATTCAGTACTCCTGCCTGCGCCTCGGGTTCAGAGTCCCAGCGCAGAGCGCATCACGTAGAAGAGATAGCTCTGCTCTTGCACGCCGTACACCAGCTGCGAGCCCGGACCCACCGCGAACACGGGCACGTCCTCGCCACCATGGGTCTCGGATTCCAGCGGGATAAGCGCTTCCTGATGGTAGTTCGGATGCGTGGTGTCGGTGGTGGCTATCTCCGGGACACGCCCGGCGCGTGCCGGCAGTTCGTAAACATCTTCGCCCGGAACATCCGCGTGAAAACCACGCCCGTTCGCGTAGCCCGCGGTGGTGTAGGGAAGGCCGTCCTCGGCCTTCGCCGGCGCGGACTCGCCCACTTCCACCACCTTGCCCAGGATCGGATTGCCCCGCTTCGCGTAGCCCGCGATCGTGAAACCGTGGCTGTGGTCTGCGGTTACCACCACCAGTGTCTCGCCGGGGGTGATCTCCTGCAGCGCCGCGCGCACGGCGTCTGACAACGCGATGGCGTCGGTGAGTGCACGATAGGCATTGCCTGCGTGGTGCCCGTGGTCGATGCGGCCCGCTTCCACCATCAGGAAAAACCCCTTCGGATTGCGGGAGAGGATGCTGATCGCCTTGGTGGTCATCTGGGCGAGCGAGGGCTCGCCCGCGGTGTCCTGTTTGCGGTCAGCCTCGAACTCCATGTGCGAGCGCTCGAAGAGGCCGAGGAGGTGCGTGGTGCGATCCGGATCGATGGCATCGAAGCCTTTCTGGTCGAAAACGAACTGGCCGCCGAACTTGCGCTGCCATTCCTTCACCAGATTGCGGCCGTCACCACGCGCTCCTTTTGCACCGTTGTCTTCGGGGTCTTTGGCCGAGCGCGGCAGGAACTTCGCGCGGCCACCGCCCAATACCACCTCGATCCCGTCACCGATGCCGCCCTT
>CAIXOY010000191.1 GCA_903921135.1 uncultured Gammaproteobacteria bacterium | reverse complement strand
GCAAAGCGGTATTCCTTGGGCAGTCGGACGGCTTGGCTGCGGCCCGATTTAAACAGGCGTGCGATGTCCATGGTGGGCTCCAAAAATGATAGTTACCAATGATAGCTATCAATCTCCAGCGTGTCCACCTTGGCACCTTGGGGAAAAGTGGAAAAGGGGCCAGGCTCAATTTCCCGTGGCCCTCGGTCGCCCTCGCGGCCTCGCCTCACAACGCCGGCCCAGCGCTGCCTCGATCGCTGCGTGAAACTGCGAATCGCCAGTCGGTTGCCCCTGGTTCAGGGCGAGCCTGATGTGGTCAAGGGCAGCCCGGTCCAGATGGCCGTCAAACAAAGCCCGATAGGCGGCCTGGCGCTCTCGAGGCTCAACACCCAGCTCCAGATAATCAGGGTGCGGGGTCAACCTGTCATTGATTTCTCCGAGGCCGTGATGGTGGTAGCTCGACCACGCGTAATCGGCAGGGTCGGCCACCATGCCGGCACGCACCGGATTGAGTTCGATGTAACGCTGGCACGCCAGCAAATGGCGGCCCGACTGCACCAGCGAAGATTTGTATCGACTGTCCCACAGTGTGCCTGTTCGTCGATAGACGCGATTCACATGCTGCACATACCGCCGCCCCAGGGAAATCAGCACGCCGGGCACCCGCTGCGCTTCCTGCGGGGTCACCAGCAGGTGCACATGATTGGTCATGAGCACGTAGGCGTGCAGTTCGCATCGTGCCTGGGCGAGCGCCTCCTCCAGCCAATGCAGGTAGCGCTGGTAATCCGCCTCGCAAAAGAAGCACGGCTGGCGATTGTGGCCGCGCTGCACGATATGCAAGGGCAAACCATCAAGGTGAACTCTCGGGCGGCGGGGCATGGGTGGCAAGGTGTGATGACTTTGCCGGATCAACGCGCGATGGGTGTCGGCGGACTACAGGGTGTGCAACGAGTCTGAAATTGAGCCTGGCCCCTTTTCCGTTTCAGGGTGTGCAACGAGTCTGAAATTGAGCCTGGCCCCTTTTCCTTCCTTTTCCTTCCCGGTTCGAGCAGCCAGCCTTCCTTCGACCCGAAAAAATCAGCCTTGGCCATAGTGCATTTTCGCCCGCGTCCCGAGGGGGCGCAATGGTAGCATCGGCCCGATGAAAAACGGCATCGGCACCTCCCTGTTCTTCGCGCTGGTCAGCCTCTTCAGCCGGCGCATGCTCTGGCTGATGATCTGGCCGGTAGTGGTTGCGCTCGTGTTCTGGGGCGCGGCGGCGTTTGCGGTGTGGGCCACCACGGCCGCGTGGGTCGCGCGCCAGTTGCGCGCGGTCCTCGACCCGGTCGCGCAGTGGGTGCCGTTCGATTTCTCCGGCGTGCTGCTCTTTTCCGCGCACGCCATGCAGATGCTGCTGTTCATCCCGCTCGTGTACCTCACGGCGCTCGTGATCCTCGGGGTCTTCGGCATGGACGCGATGGTGGACCACGTGGCCAAGCGCCATTACCCCGACCTCGTGCGCAGGCACGGCGGCGGCGTGGTCGGCAGCCTGTGGAACAGCCTTGTCGCGGTGTGCGGCCTCGCGCTGCTCTTCGGCGTGACGCTGCCACTGCTGCTCATCCCGCCGCTGTGGGCGCTGGTGCCGGTGGCCGTGATGGGGTGGGTCAACCAGAAGGTCCTGCGCTACGACGCGATTGCCGACCACGCCACGCCGCTCGAGATGCGCCAGATCTTCTCCGAGCAACGCTGGGCGCTGTATCGCCTCGGGGCGCTGCTTGCGCTGGTGGCCTACGTGCCGTTGTTCGGGTTGTTCGCGCCGATGCTGTTTGCGCTCGCCTTCATCCATTTCGAGCTCGGCGCCTTGCGCGCCCTGCGTGGCGCGCCGATCGAAGGCGTGGTGGTGGGCGTCACGCGCGAGCGCGAGCGCGAGCGCGTGATCGAGGGCGTGGTCGTCAGGGATTGAACCGGATGAGCAAGAGCAACTTAGTGGAACTTCGCACCCCGGCGGCTACTCGATCGGCAGCTTTAGCTCGCGCACCGCGTCCCGGTAGACGACCGCCTGTGCTTTCACATGGGCGCCGAGTTCGTCGGGCCTGAGTGGGGCAGCCACGAGGCCGAACTGCTCCATCCTGGACTTCACCTCCGGTAGGGCGTTAGCGTTGATCAGGGCCTTGCTGAGCCGGTCAACGACCTCCTTGGGCAGGCCTGCCGGCCCGAAGAACGCGACCCATCCGCCGCCGAAGGGGATGTCCTTCAGCCCGACTTCCCGCAGGGTGGGCACGTCGGGCAGCATGGCGATGCGTTTGGGCAGCGTAGTCACCAGCGCGCGCAGCGCCCCCGACTTCGCATGCGGGACCGGCAGCGCCGTCGCGGACATCACCTGGACGCGGTTGGCCAGCAGGTCGATCAGCGCGGCCGGCTCGCCCTTGTACGGCACCTTGACCATGTCGAGGTCCGCGTCACGGGTCAGGTATGCCATCGTCAGCAGGCTGATGTTGTTGCCGGTCGCATAGTTGACCTTGCCCGGGTTGGCTTTGACGTAGCTGATGAACTCGGCCATGTTCTTCGCGGGCAGGCTTGCGTTCACGAACAGGAAGTGCGAGAAGTCGGCCAGGCCCGCGATCGGCGTGAAGTCCTTGACCGCATCGTAGGGCGGAGCCTTGCGCAGCGCAGGCACCGCCACCAGCGAGCCGCCGGTGCCGAACAGGATGCGGTACCCGTCTGGCAGGGATTTGGCCACGTCCAGGCAGGCGATGAGCCCGTCGGCGCCGGGCTTGTTGTCCACAACGACAGGCTGGCCCAGTTCCGCAGACACGCCCGCGGCGACCGTGCGCACGAGGCCGTCCGTGGAACTGCCGGGCGGGTAAGGCATGACGATAGTGATCGGCTTGTTGGGGAACTGCGCGGATGCGACCGAGCAAAACAACGCGGCGCAGGTGAGCGCAACTAGCGTTTTCATGGGTGTCTCCTCCTTATTGCCTTGTCGCGGCCTAGGTTTGGGCCGCGTGGATCTTCTGCTCGTGCAGCCCGAGCGTCTTTTTGAACGAATCGCTGAACCCTGTGCCGATCGCGGGCCGCCACAGGATGGCGCGCATCTCTCCGAATTCGCGCTTGAGGCGGGTCCACGTTTCGCCGCCGTCGCGGCTGCGGAACAACTGGCCGAGGTTGCTGCCGACGAACATCAGGTCCGGATTCGAAGCGTGCGTTGAGATGATCCACGGCGTGCTGTTCAGTTCTCCGGGCAGGCCCGCGTCCTCCCAGGTCCGCCCATAGTCGCGGCTGCGCTGCAGGCGGCCGGTCGAGCCGGGCGGCCCGTCGCCGTTGGTCAGGAACATCGTGCCGTTGTGGTCCGCACGAGGCACGATCACGCGCGTGTACTGCCAGGGCGAATCGAGCACGGTGTGTTCCCACGTGTCGCCGTCGTCCCAGCTGTGGTGAATGCCCTTGTTGAGGGAGGCGAAGAGCTTGCGTTTGCCGTTCTCGTATTCGACGCCCAGTCCGTGGATGTCTTCGGACAGGAGGCCTTTGCCCGGGCTCTTGTGCCAGGTTTTTCCACCGTCCGTGCTGCGCCGGATACCGTCGACCTCGACGCTGGCCCAGACGTTGGCGGCGTTGCGCGGGTCGAACAGTATCTGGGTGATGCGCGGCTGGCCGACGAACATGCAATTGTCGATGAACGACACGTTGCAGTTGGTCCAGGAGGCTCCGGCGTCTTCGCTGCGAAAGAGCCCGGCCGGGTGCGTGCCGGCGAGCATCACGTTCGGGTCGTGCGGTGAGATCTCCAGCGACCAGATGCCCAGGCCGTCCAGCGGCGAGGGCAGGTGCTGCCAACGCGCCGCCTGCGGGTCCCAGCGCTGCAGGCCGAAATCGGTGCCGGCGTAGATGTGGTCGGGTGCCACGGGGCTGGTGGCGAGCGACCACACGCGGCACTCCAGATATAGCCCGGCCTCCGTGTAGGGACGCGCCCACGTCTCGCCCTCGTCTTTGCTGAACCACACGGACATGCCGACCGTACCGACATACAAGTCAG